>JBAVJE010000169.1:0-5494 GCA_049687615.1 Salinimicrobium sp.
GATGATAAGGGTCGATGGGTTTAATTTAAAGATTCAAATAGAAGCTTTTAACTAATTTAGTGAATTTTAAAGAAACCTAACGAGAATTAATTTCCTGAAAATAAGATGGTTAGTTGAAATGTTAAGATAGACAGATAGAAGCTCCATTTTTTTAAGTTTTTGTAAAAAATTAGCCTCCAAAATCAACTTTTCTAAAGGTTTATTTCGGGCATAACTTTCCCCAAAGATTTACAATGTTGAATCATTTCTAAAAACTTCTGAATAATATGCCCCTTACCTCATTGTCTCCTTACCGCCAAGTCATAACCATGATTTGCGAACACTTACAGTGGAAAATAGAGATAACCGGATTGTTTTCATTTGGCTGATTATTAAATACAAATAGATCAAAAATGAACTCAATAATGTGCGGTTTTTCCTACGAATAAAGCGCTACATTCGCACCTAAAGTCCTGCCTGCGCTATGAGAATTTCTATATCTGCACTCGTCTTCAAGTGAAGATTAGACCAGGCCGCACATTCAAACGTTTATTATCGCGGAACTTTTGTAGTCAAAACTGGGGAATTGTCCTTGAGAATGTGGAAAAAATTCACGGTTTTAATAAAGGCATGCTTAATAAACAGCTTTTTAGCGATTGGTACATAGATTGCTAATAGGGAAGGGACACTCAAAGGAACAGCCGGAAGAGTTCATTTCTAAAAAAGAATAAAAAAGAATGAAAAATAATAAGATCGCTCAAGAGCAAACAGTTTCGTCAACAAATGTGTTCAAGAGCTCTGAATTAAAAGAATCCTTAAACCTGGAAAAGAAACCAAGAGACCTTAGGGGAATAATTGTGCGTGCAAGTAGTCTGATGCTGCTCATGGGGGCAGCTTATTTGGTATTTGTCCTGCAAAATGATTTTGACCAGTACAATCTGGGGAGCTTCGATTCCGGATGGGGTATGGCCTTTTTTGTCATTGCAGGCTCACTGTTCCTGTTTAGAATAGGGTTCTTTATCTATAACCTGTACCTGTATTTTCGGTACAAACCTGTAAATGCTGTATCTAATGAGGATTTGCCAACATGTACCATCATAGTACCGGCTTACAATGAAGGTAAACAGGTTTGGGCCACTTTGATGAGCCTGGCAAAGAGTGATTATCCTACAGAGAAATTGCAACTACTGGCTATCGATGATGGCAGTAAAGACGATACATGGAATTGGATGCAGGAGGCTAAGAAAACCCTCGGAGATCGATTGAGCATCTATCAACAACCAGAGAACAAAGGAAAACGTCATGCACTCTACCGCGGATTCAATCTTGGTACCGGAGAGGTATTTGTAACTGTAGACAGCGATTCCGAAGTTACACGAGATACACTGCGAAACCTGGTGAGCCCTTTTGTGGCCAATGAAAAATGTGGGGCGGTTGCAGGGAACATTCGAGTGCTTAATAACGAAAAGAAGGCCTTGCTGCCAAAAATGCTGGATGTGAGCTTTGTGCTGAGTTTTGAGTTTGTTCGTTCTGCCGAGAGCAGTCTGGAATCGGTACTATGTACCCCTGGCGCTTTGGCCGCGTACCGTAGAGAAGCCGTTTTTAGTTGTCTTCCCGAGTGGATCAACCAAACCTTCATGGGGCAACCTTCAGATATTGGAGAAGACCGTGCAATGACAAATATGATCCTTAAGCAAGGCTACCATGTGCTATTTCAGAGAAATGCCTTCGCTTTTACCAATGTACCCGAAAAATATTCAGGTCTCTATAAAATGTTTATTAGATGGGGGAGAAGTAATGTTCGGGAGAATCTCGCTATGGCTAAATACGTTTTTACCGATTTTCGAGAAGGCTCCAAGGCAGGAACCCGTATCCTGTTCCTTAACCAGGTTTTAAAGCTGGTGATGAGCTACCCTTCTATTCTCCTTATGCTTTTCTTTATTTCTATGCATCCGGTGCTCTTTATTAGCTCCACGCTTTTGAGTATCCTCATCTGGTCGAGTTTTCCGGTACTGTTCTATGCGAAGAAATACAAGCTGTCAGAGTCTTTTTGGGCCTATTCTTACAGTATATTTTACACCTTTGGGCTGTTCTGGATTACTCCTTATGCAATAGCCACAGCAAGCAAAAGAGGCTGGCTTACCAGAGGTTAAATAATTAATAATTGCTATGAAAGAGAATTAGGGAATCTGTAAAGGTTCCCTTTTTTTATACTGCGGAAAGATCGAGTGATTCTTTTGGCAGGCCTTTCCTATCGAAAATTGTTATTTCTTCCTTTTACTGCGGAAGAGGTGAAGGCGGCCACGATAGCTTGCTTCAAATGAGCGTTAAAGTGTATCATCAGCTTCTTCTGAAGTTTACTGTTGTTTCAAACATCTCTGCTGAAAAGACACAAAAAAGGCGCTGCTTTCGCATATTGTAAGAAAAATTGTACATTTAATTCCGGATTCGGCCCTATTTTTAAATCTTTGTAAAACAGGTCTCTTATGTCTTAATTTATGTTTTTTCGACAAATCATTATCTTCTTAATCCCGCTGACGATTTTATTCTCTGCGAATAGTTCCATGGCACAGGAAAAGGTTCTTTCCGGGGTGTTAAAAGAGGCTTATACAGGATTTGATGCCACCATAGGTATTCAGAATACTGAAATTTTTACCGGTCTTGAATATATTGAGGAGCACCGGATGATTAATGAAAAAGATAAATTTTTTGGAGAAAACAGGTTTCGTCCCGGTACAGTGTTTTACAATGGAGAGCCTTATTTCAATATACCTATTAAATACAATATATTCAATGATGTATTACTAGTACAACTGCCAAACCAGCGTGGAAAATCTGAATTTAAATTGCTTCCAAACCGCCTGCAGGGCTTCGGTCTCGATTCACATTATTTTGTGAATGTATGGGACAAAGACAATGATTTTTCTGGAATTTATGAGTTGATTTTCCGGAGCCATCATATCAAAGTACTTAAAAAATACCGATTAAATATGAACAAAGTGTCGGGTCGCCAGTTGGTTCATTATGAGTTTGAACCGGAAAGGCCGAAATATTACTTCTCTATTGATGGGAACTATTTCAAATTGAACCGTGAAAATCTTCTTAGGTCATTTCCTGATAACCGTTCTTTTATTAGAAAGAGTTACCATAAATTTAAAAAAAGAGAAAGGGAGCAAAAAGATGAGGTCCTGGCCATGATGTTTGAAAATTTATTTAAACTTTCAAATGAAAATATAGAATGAGAAATTGGATAGCCTGCTTATTCCTCTTAATATTTTTTAATGCAGGAGCTCAAAATATAGAAAAGATAACCCTGGATTTTTCTAATCTTCAATTGAAAGAGGTTTTATTTCAGATCGAAGGTAAAACTGACTATAGATTCTTTTTTGATGAGGACTGGCTTCCGAAGCAGCCTCTGTCAGGAAATTATAAAAATGTTGGTCTAAAGGATCTATTGAATGATTTGCTGGAAGGAACGCTCCTTAATTACCACTTTTTTGATGATAGAATCATTCTCACTAAGAACAGCGTTGTGTATGATGAATTGCCGGGGAATTTCTTTGAGAGGGATCAATTCGAAAATAGGAAAGTCGAAGATGAAGAGAAAGAGGCTTATAATCCTGTCTTCTATGAAGATATAGAGCAGTTGAGGCAGGTGCCTGTTGAAACAGTTTATATTGGACGTGCCAACCGTGCCAAAAGCACTACGAAACTCACATTGGAGGGACAAATAACTTCAGCAAAGGACGGCCAACCAATAACCGACATAGCTGTTTCTGTAAGAAATACTAATATAGGAACGGTTACAGATGCCTATGGTTATTATAGACTCCGACTTCCTGCCGGGGTAAACATCGTAGAGACCAATTCGCTGGGGAATGAAGATATCGCTAAAAAAGTAATTATTTATAATAATGGACGACTTGATTTTATCCTCAAGGAGGACTTTCAACAGTTAGGAGAGATATTGCTGGAATCTAATCCCGATAGTAATGTAAAAGATGCATTAGGAGGAACCGAAAAAGTAAATGTTGAGGAGATAAAAAATATTCCTCTGGTATTGGGAGAAAGGGATATTCTTAAAGTGAGTACCACCCTTCCGGGGATTTCCTCAGCAGGAGAGGGAGCAGCAGGATTCAACGTCAGGGGAGGGCGTGCCGACCAGAATCTTATCCTGCTGGACAATGCGGTTTTATATAATCCGGCGCACTTTTTCGGAATATTTTCGGCTCTAAATCCCTTCACTACAGGAGCAGTGGATATCTACAAAGGCCATATACCTGCGTATTTTGGAGGAAGACTGTCTTCAGTTTTTGATATCAAGACCAAGAAGGCAAATGTGAACCAATATGCCGGGGAAGGAGCAATAGGACCGGTAACTGGCAATTTCACTGTGGAGGTTCCCATAGTGAAAGGGAAAGCCGGGTTTTTGGCCGGTGTGAGAAGTACTTATTCCGACTGGATCCTAAGATCACTTGACGAAGATGCACTTAAAAATAATGAAGCTTCCTTTTATGATGTAGTTGCTAAATACAATCACAAAATTAGAAATGATACCGACTTAGATATAATGGTGTACTATAGCAATGATAGATTTAATATTACACGCGATTCCCTTTATAGCTACAGAAATGAACTTTTATCCATGAGTTTAACACATAGATTTAATAATCGTCACCAGGCTAATCTGCAGGTTACGAGCTCTGGGTATAAATTTAATATTGACTATGAAGGGCAGTTTGCCGATAATTTTAGATCAGGCTATAATATTAATGAGACCGGAACAAAACTTCATCTTAGGTATAAACTCAACAAACAGCACCATTTAGATTATGGCATTTCCGGAAAGATTTACCTTGTGGATCCTGGAGAAATAGAAGCGCTTGGAATAGAATCAGCTGTTGAAGCCAGAAAACTTTCGCGTGAAAAAGGGCTTGAGGCTGCAGTTTTTATAGCCGACGAATTTGAAGTCAGCGAGAAGCTTCTCTTAAACTTAGGCCTGAGGTTTTCGACCTTCTCTGCTCTGGGAGAAGGTATTCAAAGAATATACAAAGAAGATGCGCCAAAAAGAGAATCTTCATTGGTAGATATGATAACTTATAGTAACAATGAAGTGATCAAGACTTACGGGGGGCCGGAGATTAGAGTTTCGGGACGTTACCTTTTAAAAGAAGATCTCTCGCTAAAAGCAAACTACAATAGCACTTATCAATATATCCATACACTCTCAACGAATACCACGGCATCACCTACAGACACTTATAAGCTTTCTGACGCTAACATAAAACCTCAAAAAGCCAATCAGTTTTCACTAGGGCTATATAAGAATTTATATAATAATAGTTATGAATTAAGTGTCGAGGGTTACTACAAAAGGTCTAATGAAATTCTCGATTATAAGGTAGGTGCCAATCTCTTTCTCAATGAAGCCATTGAAACTGAAATTCTCCAGGGAGAAGGCAAGTCTTATGGTGCAGAATTGCTATTGAAGAAAAAGAAGGGCGATCTCAATGGC
>JBAVJE010000170.1:0-6738 GCA_049687615.1 Salinimicrobium sp.
CTTCAAAGCTTGCCATAGACTGGTACAGATCCAGATTTAAAAAAGTGCTTAGGGAGCTGGAGAATAATTATAGTAAATATCGCATAAGTGACGCGCTTATGTCAACCTACAAACTCATTTGGGATGATTACTGTTCCTGGTTCCTGGAAATGGTGAAACCTCCTTTTGGAGAGGCTATAGATCAAAAAACCTATGACGCCGTTATCTCAATTTTGGAAGATAACCTTAAGATCCTTCATCCATTTGTGCCATTTGTTTCTGAAGAGATCTGGCAAAATATTAAAAAACGTTCAAAAGAAGAGGCATTGATCGTGGCCTCCTGGCCAGAATTTGCAGATTTTGACGCTTCCTTGATTGACGGTTTTGCCATGGCTTCGGAAGTGATCTCGGGAATCAGAAGTGTAAGAACCACCAAGAATATTTCTTATAAAGACAGCATCCGTCTTCAAGTGCTGAACAATGAAAATACCAGCAAGGATTTCGATCCTATCATTAAAAAGCTCGGTAATGTTTCTGAACTTACATATGTCGATGAACAGGTTAAGGGGGCATTGTCCTTCAGGGTAAAATCGAATGATTATTTTATTCCTGTAGCCGGAGCCATTGATGTGGAGGCAGAAAAAGCCAAGCTGGAAGAGGAGCTTAACTATAACCGTGGTTTTCTGAAATCGGTAGAAAAAAAGCTGTCTAACGAACGCTTTGTAAATAATGCTCCCGCGAAAGTAGTGGAGGTGGAACAGCAGAAGAAACAGGACGCCGAGGCCAAAATAGAGGCCATTGAAGCAAGCCTGAAGGCGCTGTCTTGATCAAGACAAAGTGCTAAAAAAAGGAGGCTCAAAAATGTCATTTTTAAGCCTCCTTTTTTTTTAAATGATTGTGATAGGATAGGACTATGATGCTAAGAATTTTCTTCTGAAAGTTTCCCTGGAAAAAAACTCAATCTTCTTCTACTATATATTTATTCACCAGCTTTATATACTCTTTTTTAGCTTCGAGTGCACTTAGGCCCTTCACCTGTAACAGGGCGTTGAGTTTAAAGGCATTTCGTACATCATCGTTGTCGTTGGAAGGTTTGTAAATATCTTCGGTCTCAGTCGCCTGTTTGTAATAGGCGTAAAACTGCAGCATGATGTCTGCCGGAAATTTTTTCGTAGTGGTACTGGCCATATCATAGGCGTCACGAAATTTTTTATCAATTTCTTCCGGGGTCATAAAAAAAGCGGATTAGGAAATTTTGGCGATCACACTGATTCCGCCTTTGACTTTTTCGTTGAGTTTTGCATCAACTTCGGTGCCGATAGGCAAATAAACATCAACACGGCTTCCAAACTTGATAAAACCGCTGTCACTACCCTGAACCACTTCCTTGCCTACTTCGGCATAGTTAACGATCCTTTTTGCCAGGGCTCCGGCAATCTGCCGGTACATGATCTCTCCCACTTGTTGGTTTTCGACAACTACAGTGGTGCGCTCATTCTCTTCACTCGCTTTTGGGTGCCAGGCTACCAGGTATTTGCCCGGGTGGTATTTACTGTATTTTACAGTCCCGCCAATGGGGTGACGGGTAACGTGAACATTTAATGGAGACATAAACACCGAGACCATTAAGCGCCTGTCTTTGAAGTATTCTTTTTCAAACACTTCTTCTATAACCACCACTTTTCCGTCAACCGGAGCAACAACATGCTGTTCATTAAGCGCAGTGGTTCGTTTTGGGTTTCTGAAAAACTGAATGATCAGAAAAAACAAGGCAAGAGTTACCACAAGGATCGTTTGTTTGATCCAGTCGGTAAATATGAATGTGTGGGCAAGTAGATTTACGATGATAAGCAAGATCATCGCAACTCCCATTATTTTATATCCTTCTTTATGAAACATAGTTTAGTAATTGTAGGTAGGCGTACACAAAAGGGCTGGCAAAAATAATACTATCCAGCCTATCAAGCAAGCCTCCATGCCCAGGCATTAATCGGCCGCTGTCTTTTACTCCGGCCTGTCTTTTAAATTTAGATTGAATAAGATCTCCAAGGGTTCCAAAGATGCTCAAAATTATAGCCAGTCCAATCCAGCTATAGACGTCGAGCAAATGTGTATAAAAATGGACCAGATAACCACCGGCAGCAGAAAAAATAAGGCCGCCGAGGAATCCTTCAATAGTCTTTTTGGGAGAAATCCTCTCGAATAATTTATTCTTTCCAAAGTTCTTACCTACAAGATAGGCAAAAGTATCATTAATCCAAATGAGGCTAAAAATACCTACCACCAGCTCAGGAGTAAAATCACCGGTGTAGCTCGGGATGAGCGTGAGAAAGATCAATGATGTGATGAGGTAAAAAATAATAATGACATATTTCTTCTTCTCAAAAAGGGGAATTTTATGTACGATTATAAGATCTTTTACTAGAAAAAGATTTACAAAAATGGTGATGAGTAGTAATGCCTGTGTGCCATAAGGACTCCAGCGGGCGTAGCTAAAGACCCAGAAAAAGCCGAACAGCAGAATGTAACCCAGATAGCTCTTAAGGTGCAACAAACGTTGCAGTTCCCTTAGACAAATGACTCCAAATAAGAGAAAAAGCGTTGTAAAGGCAAATTCAGAAAAGAAGATGGAGACCACAAGTATTGAAACATACATTATACCCGATAAGCCTCGAATTATATTTTCCTTCATGCTATAGATCTTCCAGAAGCAGCAATTATAGGTTTTTTGTGCTACTTCCATAACTCATGAAGTCCCCTTCCTTATTGTTTTCGAAATTTTTTATGGTGGTAATGTTAGAGGGGATACGGTTTTTATTTTTGAATTTTATGCCGCGAAGACCTTCTCCAATGGCATCTACAAGTTTACTGGTGGAGGCCAGGATGATAAAATTATATGGCAGCTCATTAAGTTTTTTTTCCTTTATCTGGTTGGAGGAGATAAGGATAGACCCGTCATTTGCTATGAGGTACTCACAGGTACTCAAAAAGAATTCAGCATCGCCCGAATTCGTGAATTCGAGATTTTGATTGGAGAATTTTTCCTTTAAATTAGAATCAAAACAACAAGATCTCTTTTCATACCAGTCATTTTCCAACATGATGTTTTCAAATGCTTCTATCAATTCCTCATTGCTCTCACAGTAAAGAAATTTGCCCCCGTTATTTTTGAAGTTGAGCATAAATCGCTCATCGGTCGGCATTTTCACATCTGGCATATACTTGCTATGGTCAGAATTTTCCGGCTTTTCCTGACCTTTGTCTGATTTAGATTTAGTGTTCAAAAAATTTCTAAATAGACTCATATGGGGTTTTGGATATTACACTACAACAGCATTTAAACCAAAGGTAAAAAATCTTAACTTACAGAATAACCAAAGTTAAGATTTTTTACAGGCTGAGGTTTAATTTATTTTGAAGGCTCTTCCAGACTGGGTTTAGAAGGTCCGGTCTCTGTGGGGATCTCTTTCTCGGTCACCGTTTCTTCACGTACCGGAACAGTCTTTACTTTGTTTTTTTTGTGCTCCTGAGAATTTCCGCTCATAATCTCATCACGGCTCTTGTAAGGTCGTTTCCCAAAGATCTCTTCCAGGTTATCCTTGAAAATCACCTCTTTCTCGAGAAGGATTTCTGCCAGCTTAGTGAGCTTATCTTTATTCTTCTCCAGAATTTCAATCGCTCGACGATATTGTGCCTCGATGAGATCAGAGATCTCTTTGTCGATCAGTTCTGAAGTTTTCTCACTATAGGGTTTAGTGAAATTGTACTCACTCTGTCCCGATGAATCGTGGTAGGTAAGGTTACCTACTTTGTCGTTCAGTCCATATACGGTGACCATGGCTCTGGCCTGTTTGGTAACTTTTTCAAGGTCGCTAAGCGCTCCGGTAGAGATCTGGTTGAAGATCACTTTTTCGGCAGCACGTCCACCCAGGGCGGCACACATTTCGTCCAGCATTTGCTCTGGCCTAACAATGAGCCTTTCTTCCGGTAGATACCATGCGGCACCTAAACTTTGTCCACGAGGTACAATGGTTACCTTAACAAGTGGTGCGGCGTGCTCGAGTATCCAGCTAATGGTAGCATGTCCTGCTTCATGAAAAGCGATCGCTTGTTTTTCCTCGGGAGTAATTATTTTGTTCTTTTTCTCAAGTCCGCCTACGATACGATCTACCGCATCCAGAAAATCCTGTTTTCCAACGGCTTGTTTCCCTTTACGTGCTGCAATAAGTGCAGCTTCGTTACAAACGTTAGCAATATCGGCACCCGAGAAGCCCGGGGTTTGTTTTGCCATAAACTCGGTATCCAATTCGTCGGCCACTTTTTTTAGTGGACGAAGGTGGACTTCAAATATTGCCTCTCTTTCACGAACATCTGGCAGATCAACGTAAATCTGTCGGTCAAAACGCCCGGCACGCATCAAAGCTTTGTCCAGCACGTCTGCACGGTTGGTTGCGGCGACAACAATGACGTTGGTATTGGTTCCAAAACCATCCATCTCTGTGAGTAACTGGTTCAGGGTGTTCTCACGCTCATCGTTAGAGCCTGAAAAATTGCTTTTTCCACGCGCTCTACCAATCGCATCGATCTCGTCAATAAAGATAATTGATGGAGATTTTTCTTTTGCCTGCTTAAACAGGTCACGTACCCTTGAGGCACCAACTCCCACGAACATCTCGACGAAGTCTGACCCTGAAAGGGAGAAGAAAGGTACTTTTGCTTCTCCTGCCACTGCTTTGGCAAGTAAGGTTTTACCTGTTCCCGGAGGGCCTACCAATAAAGCTCCTTTTGGGATTTTACCACCTAAAGAGGTGTATTTTTCAGGCTGCTTAAGAAAGTCTACAATTTCCTGCACTTCTTCTTTAGCGCCTTCAAGTCCCGCTACGTCTTTAAAAGAGGTTTTCACATCGGTGTTCTGATCAAACAGTTTCGCCTTTGATTTTCCAATGTTGAAGATTTGTCCTCCTGCGCCTCCTCCGGCACCACCGCTCATTCTTCTCATGATGAAGATCCATATCCCTATAATAAGGATGAATGGTAGCAGGGTAAGTAATACATCGCCCCACATATTGTGGTGGCTCTCAAATACCACGGGAGTTTTCAGGTTGTTATCGGCTTTTACTTGCCTAATGTCGTCTTCTAAATTCTGAAGGTCACCAAACTCAAACGTGTAACTCGGAGTGTCGCCGGTAGGAAAAAGTTCATCCTGTGAGGCAGACTTATGAATATCCTTTTCTTTGGCTTCATCGGTAAGAAATACCTGCGCCAGATTTCGGTTTACAATCACTACTTTTTGAACGTCTCCCTGTTCCAGAAAATGTAAAAATTCTGCAGGGTTAGTCTTGGCAGGTTCGTTGAATCCGCTTCCGCTGAAATAGTTGATCCCAAGAAAAACTAATATAATAGCAGCGTATATCCAGTAGGCACTGAATTTCGGCTTTTTGGGGGCTTTATTTTGTTTAGGTTGCTCTTTGGCCATGCTCTGTTCTTAAATCTTAATAATTTGTTTCTATTGAAGTTACTTTGGCATCTCCCCAAAGGCCTTCAATATCATAGAATTCCCGTATATGTTTCTGGAAAACATGAACTACAACATTGACGTAATCCATCAATACCCATTCGGCGTTATCAGAACCTTCTATATGCCAGGGTTTATCTCTTAATGTTTTACTAACTGTTTTTTGTATGGAATTTACTATGGCGTTGACTTGCGTGTTTGAAGTCCCGTTGCAGATAATGAAATAATCACAAACAGTATTTTCTATTTCCCGCAAATCAAGGATATCGATGTCATCTCCCTTAACTTCTTCGATCCCTTTAATTATATGTGCAATAAGTATGTCGTTGTTCGCTTCCTTTTTTGTCATTAAATTATTTTCTTTGCGCAAAGTTATTACTTTTTAGTCTTTTTGGACCTTCGTTTCCATAACATTTAACGCCTGCATTATCAATTCTCTTTATGCACCTAATCAAAGTTAATGCCATCAAATCTACCAATTCTTTTGCACGTGAAATGTTCAGGGAGAACAACGGCATGCCGGCCACATGCATATTGGCGAAAAGACAACTTGAAGGAAGGGGGCAGCGAGGTACGGTTTGGACTTCTGAAGAGGGCAAAAACCTAACTTTTAGTATAGTATATCCTAAACCGGCGCTTTCACCCGGCAGGCAATTTGTGCTTAGTGCAGCGGTTGCAACTACTGTACTGGAGGTCCTGGAAAAGTTTAATTTGCCACGATTGAAGGTGAAATGGCCTAACGACATTCTGTCAGCAAACTTGAAGATTGGGGGAATTCTAATTGAAAATGTCATTTCTGAAGCTAAAGTGGCCGCTTCGATCATCGGGATTGGTCTAAATGTGAATCAGCAAAATTTTGAAGGATTGCCACAGGCCGGCTCAATGAGCGGTATCTGCAAAAGAGAATTTGATCTCGAGGACTTATTGCAGCAGCTATTAAAAGATCTCGAAGCCCGGCTGGACCATCTTTCTGAAGAAACTTCCGAAGAGATTTTAAAGACCTACAAAAATCACCTTTTTCGAAGGGATATGCCGTCCACTTTTCAGTTGCCCGATGGCACCTACTTTACCGGGATTATTTGTGATGTCACGCCCGATGGTAAGTTAATGGTACAAAAAGAAGATGACCTCCTGCAGGAATATGACCTGAAGGAGATCAAACTTTGTTACTAAAGTTTTGAAGTGTTTTCGGCAAGGGTGCCTATGAACTTTTTTAGCGGTCCTTTCACCATCATGGCCATCAT
>JBAVJE010000171.1:0-3124 GCA_049687615.1 Salinimicrobium sp.
AACCTAGGTAAATGATTATACATACGATTATAAACCTTAAGAGGCACAGCCATATATTCGCCTTCTCATCCTTCCTCTCCAAGATTTAAAAATCTTTTTTTACTTTCCTTAGCGGTTTTGTGAACTATCGCATTTTTTATTAATCCTTTACTTTTAAATTCTGTTATTAAATATTCTTCCCAACTATCATGCGGGGTGTTAAGAATAAATGGGTTTAATGGATTATTCATTTAATTTATACATTTTTAAACTTCTAAATTTCACCACACCTTCCATTTCATAATAAGAATACCAGTGCAATGGTATATCAAATATTTTTCATCCCGCAAATGTAGTTTAGGAATACCGAACACTCCAAACTAGCAGTCTTAAAGAACTGTGAAATTACGCACAAAACCATTTTTTGGGCGCGAAGGCGGAAGTCAAACTATCCGGATTTTAGAACGTCACAAATTTCATTTATCTGTTGAAAAGTCATATTGTGATACAGCGGTAAGCAAATAACTCTTTTGGAAATAGTCTCTGAAACATTACAATTGATATTTCCTAAAAATTTCAAGGTATTTAAAGAGGGATAAAAATACCTCCTGGGAAATATGTTTTTTTCAATCAACATTTCCAGAATCTTTAAGAGCTGCTTTTCATTTTTAAAAATGACAGGGTAGTAAGAAAAATTCCAGAAGGTTCCCTCCCGGATTAAGATTTTGTTCATTTCAGCAAAATCCAATTTTTTTTCATACTGCTGTACTACATGTTTCCTTGCTTCAATAAGCTCTGGTAAATAAGGCAAAACGGCCAAACCCATGGCAGCCTGTAACTCACTCATTTTTGCATTAATACCGAGGCCGTGAAATCCCGATTCCCCTTTATGACCGAAGTTATGGCTGTAAAAAAGCTTTTTAAATAATTCCGGATCTTTACAGAACATAGCTCCCCCTTCTCCCGTATGAAAAATTTTTGTTGCGTGAAAACTACAGGTGCTAACATCTCCAAAATTGAAGATACTTTCACCTTTAAATTTTACCCCAAAACAATGCGCGGCGTCATATATGACTTTAAGATCATGCTTCTTGGCTATTCTATCTATCTCCTCTATGTTACAAGGATTCCCAAAGACATGGGTCGCCAGAATAGCAGTAGTTTTTTCAGTAATAGCAGCTTCTATTTTTGTTTCATCAATGGTGAGATAATCCGGATGGATATCAACAAAAACCGGGGTGCAGTTCTCCCATACTATGGCAGCTGTAGTTGCCACATAACTAAAAGGGGTAGTAATCACCTCTCCATTACCCGCGAGTACTTTTAGAGCAATTTGCAAGGGAAGTGTTCCGTTAGCAGTAAGAATCAAGTCTGGGGAATCGAGATAATCCTTCAGCTTTGCCTGTAATTCATACCACAGTTTCCCCCCGTTAGCTATTTGGTTGGACTCCCATATCTGTTCCAGATATTTTTGATATTCTTCCAGAGGAGGAAGAAAGGTTTTGGTGACGTGGATCATCGTTTTAAGATCAAATTAGATAGTTCAAAAAAGCTACTGAATTTTAATAGAAAGGACGTACTCAAATAAACCGCAGAACCCAATGCCCCCCCGACCACTATTCGAATCAAATTCGAAGAATCATGCAACACAAATTGATCAATAATAAATATTGTACTGCCTCCGAAAACAGCAAGTAGGATTATTGGTATTACATCTTTTATCTGTTCCAGCCCGGTGTAAGAAATAAATCTACTTGTGTAATGAGCATTAATAAAAAAAGCAACCAAAGAGATCATCACCTGTCCATACAATAGAGCTAAGATTCCGAAGGGAATAGCAAATATTATGGTGATGACTATAATAACTTTCTTAATGATCTCCAGTTTTAAGAAAAGGTCACTTCTCCCCTTCACATTGAGAATGGTTAGGTTGTATGAATGAAGAGGATAAAGAATTCCGGTAACACAAAGAATCTGAAAATAAGGTACTGCAGGCAACCACTTTTCTGTAAAGAGAAAAATAAAAACAGGTTCGGCAAGTACAGCAAGAAATATAAGAACAGGACTAACTACGAATACCACCATCAACATCAGCTTTTTGTAAACTTTCTTAAGCCTGGCTTGATCATTCTGAATAGATACAAATAATGGAAAAGTTACTTTGTCCAAAGCTCGGGAGATATTATTCACCGGAAGTTGCTTCATAGTTTCCGCTCTGGTATAAAGTCCTACCTGGGCTGCAGAAAAGTATTTCCCTATAACAATTAGAAAAATATTATTAAATATCCTGTTAAGCAGATCTGAAAGGGTCAATTTATAACCATAATTAAAATGCTTGCTAAACCTGGATCGGTTGAAAATCATCTTTGGTTTCCAGTCTGAATACCACCACATCTGGATAGTACCAACAAGGGAAGTAGCTATACTACTCCATACCAGACTCCATACTCCATACCCATTATAGGCTAACCATATTCCCACAACACCTCCGATAACCGCCGCAGGAATAGCTATTATCGCCTGGGTTTTAAATTCCATTTGCTTCGTGAGCTTAGCCAGTTGTACAGCAGAAAAAGACGTGATCACTATACTTAGACAATAAACCCTAATAATATTTGTAAGTACAGGTTCATCATAAAAATCAGAAATATATGGAGCCAAGAGAAAAACCATGCCATACAATAATATTCCTGCGCCCACATTAAAGAAGAAAACCGTCGAAAAATCTTCTTCATCGCAGTCCGTATCTCTTATAAGAGATTTGGTAAGACCTCCGTCAAGCAATGCATTACCTACAGCCACCACCACAGCGATCATGCCCACCAGACCAAACTCTTTTGGCAACAGGATACGGGCCAGTACAAGGGAAACTATAAAACCAATGAGCTGGTTCCCGAATTGCTGGGTAAAGGTCCAAACAAGACTTATTGCAGCTTTTCTTTTTAAAGACATCCGGAATAGATCTTCAACATAGAGCTCGTGGCGTAATTGATTTCTACGAATGTACCAATTTTAGGTACATGAATAAAAAATATGAAGCATGGCAGCTTTAAAATTCATTTATTTAAATTTGAACAGGTAATTTTATTCTTCTCAATGACTGAAATCAAACTTTGGTACAGCGATTTTTATAAGGGCTTTGAAC
>JBAVJE010000172.1:0-3621 GCA_049687615.1 Salinimicrobium sp.
GCCTTCAAGCATTTCAAGCATAGCTCCACCCCCGGTAGAAACATAGCTCATCTTATCCTCGAGATTGAATTCTTTAACAGCAGCTACAGAATCACCTCCTCCTACTAGAGAAAATGCTCCTTTTTTAGTCGCTTCAGCAATAGATTTACCTACAGCAATAGTTCCTTTGGCGAAAGGTTCCATTTCAAAAACCCCCATAGGTCCGTTCCATAGAATAGTCGCAGAGGCTTCAAGTGTATTAGAATAGTTTCTAATGGTATCGGGTCCTATATCAAGGCCCATCCATCCATCAGGAATATTATCCACGGCCACGATCTCGGTATTGGCAAGTTCAGAGAAACTGTCTGCTATAACCGAATCTACAGGTAAGTGTACCTTTACGCCTTTTTCCTCTGCCACTTTAAGAATTTTAAGCGCCAGTTCCTGCTTGTCATCCTCTACAAGAGAACTCCCAATCTTTCCTCCCTGGGCTTTGATGAAAGTAAAGGTCATTCCGCCGCCAATGATCAAATTGTCGATCTTATCTAAAATATTTTCAATAACAGTGATCTTCGTGGAGACTTTGGCACCACCAAGTACTGCAGTCACAGGTTTTTTGGAGCTTCCCAATACTTTCTCCAGGCTCTCTATCTCGCGGGCAAGAAGGTATCCAAAGCATTTTTCTTTAAAATATTTTGCCACTATGGTAGTTGAAGCATGGGCTCTGTGGGCAGTTCCAAAGGCATCATTCACATAGATATCTCCAAGTTTGGACAGATCTTTAGCAAATTCTTCATCACCTTTTTCTTCTTCTTTATGAAATCGAAGATTTTCCAAAAGCAAAACTTCCCCCGGCTGCAGCTCTTTGGCCGCCTTTTCGGCAACTTCTCCTACACATTGAGGAACGAACTTTACCTTTACACCAAGGATTTCGGAAACCTTTCCAACAATGTTCTCCAGCGAATACTGCTTTTCAACACCTTTAGGTCTCCCCAGGTGAGACATTAATATAGCACTTCCGCCGTCTGCGAGAATTTTATCAATTGTGGGTTTCGCACCTTCAATTCTGCTAGTGTCTCCTACTTCGAGATCGTCATTAAGCGGCACATTAAAATCTACCCTGATTAGGGCTTTTTTATTCTTGAAATTGTAATCGTCTATCGTTTTCATATGGTCTTTTTTAATAGAAAGAAAATTTTCCCCTAAGATATAAAAGTGTGGAGAAATTCTATCTTTGCTTATGCTATTTTCTGAAGTATTAGGCCTTCCGCACATTAAGAATCATCTTACGACAACAGCCGATAACGGCCGCATTCCACATGCTCAGTTATTTGTAGGCCCGGCCGGCAGTGGCACGCTCCCAATGGCTATAGCCTACGCCCAGTATGTGCTTTGTCGCAATACAGGTGCAGAGAACAATACCGGAAGCGATTCCTGTAACTTGAAGATGAACAAATTGTCTCATCCCGATCTGCACTTTGCCTTTCCGGTGGCCAATAATGATAAGATCAAAAAAAATCCTGTTTCCTCTAATTTTCTTGAAGAATGGCGGCAGTTTCTTCAGCAAAATCCCTACGGAAGTCTTTACGACTGGTATCAAAAGCTCGGGATAGAAAATAAGCAGGGACAAATTGGCGTAAATGAAGCCCAGGAGGTTGTAAAATCCCTTTCCCTGAAATCTTATGAAGGCGGATTCAAGGTGATGATCATTTGGATGGCCGACAAGATGAATACCTCGGCGGCCAATAAGCTGCTAAAGTTGATCGAAGAGCCACCTAATGAAACGCTTTTTATCCTCATCACCGAGGAGGAAGAGAATATCATTCAAACCATAAGGTCACGCTGCCAAACTTTGAGTTTCCCCCCTTTAAACGAAGCTGTGATTGCCGAAGGATTGATGAATAAGGAAAACTGTGACCGGGCGAAAGCTTTGACGGTTGCCCACAGAGCAAACGGAAGTTTCACAAAGGCCCTTCACCTCCTGGAGCAAAATTCCGGGGAAGAACAATTCGAAGAATGGTTTGTAACATGGGTTCGCAGTGCCTTTAAAGCAAAAGGCAATAAAGCCGCGATTGGAGATTTAATAAGCTGGAGTGAAACTATTGCAGCCACGGGAAGGGAATCACAAAAAAAGTTTCTCCTTTTTTGTCTTGATTTCTTCCGGCAGGCCCTCTTGCAAAATTATAAAACAACAGATCTTGTCTTCATGGAACCGCAGGTGAAGGGTTTTGAGCTTAAAAAATTCGCCCCTTTCATCAATGGAAATAATATTATGGGAATCACTGCGGAACTTGAAGATGCTATCTTCCACATCGAAAGAAACGGAAACGCCAAAATCATCCTAACAGATCTTTCAATTAAACTAACCCGACTGCTACACAAAAAGTAATTATATGGAAAGCTTTTCGATCAACATTCCCATACTGCTTATCTTGCTATTCACCGTTATCACCTTTCTACAATCAGGTTGGGACAAAATAACAGACTGGAGCGGAAATACAGGCTGGCTAAAAGGGCATTTTAAGAACACATTTTTGGAAGGTATGGTGCCGCTGCTCGTAGGAATCATTCTCCTGCTCGAGGTCATCGCCGGCTTTTTAGCTCTTGGCGGCTTCTTTACTCTTTTGCTGCTCGACGATCCTACCCTGGCCATGTGGTCTTTAATTCTGGCTGCATTGACCCTGCTTATGTTGCTTTTTGGGCAGCGAGTGGCAAAAGATTATCCGGGTGCCTTCACTATTACAGGATATTTTATGGTGGTGGTCTTCGGAATTTTTCTCCTGACAGCATAAAAAAAAGAGGCTGTCTGAAAAGGCGGCCTCTTTTTGGTATGATATCAAAATGATTTAATCTTCCTCGACGAGATTAGTATCATCATTCAGCTTCTCAAGAACCTCCTCGGTGATATCTTTTCCCTCTTTTGCATAAAGAATGTTTGCAGATTCGTTAGACCCAAAGATGTAGGTATAACCGTTGTCTTCCCCGTAATCTTTTACAAAACCTTTCACCTTTTTAACCATGGAATCCATCATTACCTGGCTTTCCTGTCTAAGCTGTCCGCTTTTCATTTGCTGTTGCTGCTGAAGCATTTGTTGCTTTTGCATCAATTCCTGCTGAGCAGCATCCTTTTCTGCCTGAGACATAGTTGCAGCATTTTCCTGGAACTCCTGAACTTCCTGGCGGAAATTCATACTTAACGAATCAAGCTCCTTTTTAAGGTCCTCAGATCTTGTGGTAAAATCTGCTTCCACATCTTTCATTTCTGAATATTCCTTCATCAATTTGGTGGTATCCACATAAGCTGTTTTTTCTTCATTACAACTTGTGAGAATAACTCCAAACGAAAGTACTATAAGCAATTTCTTCATTCTGTGCTTTTTTAACATTTGAACACAAAAATAAGAAAGCATTTGATTAATCGACAGAATTAGGACTGAAAGTGTAACTATTGTTAAATCAAATTAAAAATCAAACCTGTATAATTTTAACCTATCAAAAATGGCTGTAATAGAAGCGATTTAAGCGTTTTTCTTTAAAATCTATAAGCAACGGCACCTCAAGAAGTTAATAAGGCCGTCAATTGCTCTTAAAACAGATTTTTTAGGATTTTACCAGGAAATAGACCAGGGAAGAATACTCTCC
>JBAVJE010000173.1:0-2720 GCA_049687615.1 Salinimicrobium sp.
GGCCTAGAAACTCCACCTGTAGTTTGTGATCTGGGATGCGGGGATTTTAATGTTGGCAAAGAACTGGTGAAATACTCCAAAAGGTATATCGCAATAGACATAGTGCCGGAACTTATTGAGCATAACAAAAAAGAATTTAAGAAAGATAACTTAGAATTCCGGGCTTTGGATATTGCAAAGGATAAATTGCCTTCGGGAGATATCGTGATCCTGAGACAGGTGTTGCAACATTTATCGAATGCGGAAATAAAAAGGGTGGTAGAAAAATTATACGATTACAATTACGTGATTCTTACCGAACACTTACCGGAAGGAGATTTTGAGCCCAATAAGGATATTATCTCGGGGCAGGGGATCAGGCTTAAGAAACAAAGTGGCGTAAGCCTTTCCGTATCCCCGTTTAATTTTAAGGTCAAAGAAGAAAAACAATTATTATCTGTTCCCTCTCCCGGTTTTAAAGGAGTTTTGGTGACTACCTTATATAAGTTGAGGTAAAATTGGCGGAGGTTAAAAATCCCTGCTTTTTAAAGTTCACCGGTCAGGAGGTACTCCACATTTATCAATTTAAATGAATCGATAATTCCCAGATCCATGCTAAATTCCTGGTCGTAGGTGAAAATGCAACTGGAGCCGGCGCCGATCTCGTAGCAGGGCATGGAAGCATCCCTGTGATAACCGGCACTGCTTTGTATTCCGTCTATATCAACCGTCAAAATGGGTATTCCGGAGACCGGATAATTATTGGGATTGTTAAGCTTGATTTCCATTTGAAGCCTGAAACTATTGTTTGGGATATCGGGTGTATATTCAAATTTCAATACTTCATAGGAGAAATTTTCCAGCAAGGGCGGCTCGATCAACTCAGCGTCTGTAGGTTCAGGAAAATCACAAGGGACTTTTTGTTGGGTTTCGTAACTGTAGGATTGGTTGTTCACATAGTAGAACTGGGGAATGCTGATGGTTTTCATGCAATCATCACTGGAACAGCCGGATACTAGTAGCGTAATTAATACGAACACGGGGAGTTTTAATACTGTTTTCATTCTAATTCTTGTTCAAATCACCGACAAGGGTCTCGTTTAATTCTAAATTACTGTTTAATAAAGAAGAGGTCAAAAATGTCATTTTTCGATGGTCTACCTCTTTTTGCTCGTTAAGTGTTGTTAGCTGTTGGCTGTGGTTTTTTAGGTCAAATATTCTTACAATACATTTATTAACGGGAGCTTTGTTCCAGTTTAATTCAAATTCAATTTTCTGGTATTCAAATTTCTCGAAAAGCTGTTTCATTTCGTATCTATTCTCCGAAAACAATTTATCAAATAGTGAGTCGTCAAAGCATTGTTCTACGAGCACAAAGTACTTCTCAACCTCTTTATTTTTTAATAAGTCAAATTTTTCAATATCCTTTTTCCAACTTCTAAACTGACCTTTTTCTCCATTATTCCAACTATTCTTCACATTCTTATCTAATTTCCTGGAATCATTAATTGCTTTTGAATATCTGGCGGTTTTTATTTCCATCCAGGATTCAGCTTTCGAATTTTCCCAAAATACCAAATCACATTCAACCTCTGAATTCTTATCATAATTTCTTTCGGCGGCAACGAGATACCCCTGGTTTCGTAAAGAACAATAAATACTTGATCTTATTTGTTCTTCCTTCAGCAATCTCTCATTCGCTCTACTTGTTATTGCTTGTAAGTCAAACTTAAGGTCGCTAAAGATTTTTTCTATATCCATTTGTTTTAATTAAAGCTAAGGGTCTTGATTATTGCAATTTGTCGGAGTGTAGGCCGCGATCCCGATAACGGGAGGGAGGCGGATTAACAATTTAGTTGATGATGGAAATTAGTTAGCATCGCAAGGCCGACTGAGCCATCCGGGCATCTGTAATCATTTTTCATTTCCGGGCTTGAGTCGAAACCTGTTACGCATAGGTAGGTTTTTTATAAGCCTCTCAAAAAGGTCATTTTTAAAGTTTATTTTTTTCTCCGGGTGAGTGAGACTTCCTCTGCTTTTCATATTTATGCCATACAGGTACAGAGAAGACCAAAATATAACCAAGAGCAAGGATGTATTTGTTTATATACCCATTGCTAAATATATATAAGGTGAAAATAGTAATACCTGCTACTAAAAATAAGTACTTTAAGTAAGCTAAGAATCTCATCATTTTTTAAGATTGATTATTGATGTTTGTTTGTTTAAGGTGTCTTTTACAAGGGTTCTGTAAACAGTAAGTTGCGCGTTTTTGTACGAGTAATTTCCGAAGAATATTCAGAAGAAGCGAACGAGCAATGAACTTTTTTAGACTAATTACCAGCCTTTTTTACTAAGGTTGTTAACTATTTTAGCGACCCCTAAAAATTACTTTTTTAATCTTTAAAATATTGTATATCCAAATAATAAAGACACAGTTTTGTATTCGGAATCCCAGCTTTGATAGTTTGTCAATAAATCCCGACTACTGTGATATCTTAATTCTACACTGAATTTTCTATCGTAATTATAACCAAAACCAAGCGCGATATTACTTCCGGATTCTATATCTAAGTCAGATTTAAACTCTCTTTTAAAATCAAATTTTGAATTTAAACTTAAGTCCATTATGATTAGACCATCAATAAATAGGCTTGATTTTTTATTCAAAAACATATAATGTTTTACTCCAAAAGGTACTTCTATAGATTTATAATCAACTTCGGAGGTAAGAGCTGTGG
>JBAVJE010000174.1:0-6869 GCA_049687615.1 Salinimicrobium sp.
CTATTACTGCTGACGAGTTGAACGATGGTTCAAGTGATAATTGCGAGATCGTCAGCAAGACATTAAATCAGTTTGATTTTACTTCCGCAGACCTTGGAGTAGTGCCGGTGACTTTGACTGTGACTGATGCGGCCAGCTTAAGCGATCAATGTACTGTCCAGGTTACCGTTGAAGACACACCCGCGCCGGAAAATCCGGAAGCTGTATGTAAAGATATTCCGGTGAGCTTGAATGATAATGGAGAAGCCTCTATTACTGCTCAACAGGTTTATGGAGGCACAGATAGCACTTTGGAGTTGGATATCGATGTCTCTTCATTTGATTGTTCCAACCTTGGAGAGAATAAGGTGCTGTTGACAGTAACCGATCCTGCTACAGGTCTTTCTGCTGATTGTACTGCAACTGTTACTGTAGAAGACAATACTCCGCCAGAGATTTCCTGTACACCTTTAACTGTTTACCTCAATTCCGAAGGCACGGTAAAAATCTCTGCAGAAGCAGTTGGTAAGGATTCTTTTGATAACTGTGGTATTTCACAAATGTTTCTTGATAATGATACTTTCAGGGTTGGGGATATTGGGCAGCAAATGGTGAGACTCACTGCAGTTGATGCCTCAGGAAATGAATCTTCTTGTCAAACTACTGTTAACGTTAAACCCTTTGAAGAACTGCCCGCTGGCGTGATTTGTCCTGAGGCGGAAACGATTCCTCTTGATGAAGATGGAGAAGTAAAAAGCCTTCGTGTTAAATATGACGGATCAGCAGATCTTGACTTCGAACTCAGTCGCACCTATTTTACCTGTGACGATATTGGTTCTCACACGCTCAACGTTAGCTGGACAGGAGATTTTACCGGTAGCTGTACTTCTGAAGTGACCATTGTAGACAATACTCCGCCCAGCCTAAGTTGTGCGTCAAATCTTGACCTGCGATTAAATGCTTCGGGTACTGCAAATATTACTGCCAATGATGTTGTGGAGACGGCATATGATAACTGCACTGTAGAAGATATGTACCTGGACAGAACTTCTTTTTCTGCTGAAGACTTAGGGGAACAAATAGTAAGAGTTACTGTTGTTGACAACTCAGGGAATGAATCTTTTTGTCAAGTCAGGGTGAATGTCCTTCCTTTTGAGGATGAAGTATTGCCCATTCAATGCGCAGAATCCATAGTTATTGAACTGGATGAAACCGGGAAGGCTTCAATTAATCCGAGGGAAGTATACAGTGGCGGTACGGGCAGTGTACAGTTTACATTGAGCAAAGAAGAGTTTAGCTGTAGTGATCTAGGAATAAATTATATTACTTTTTCTTACACTACTCCTCAGGAATCGGGTTCATGTGAAATTGAGGTGGAAGTGAAGGATCCATTGAATGCCTGTGTGACAACCCCCCCTGTCGAACCGCCCGCCGAAGAAGGTTTTCTCCTTCTTTATCCCAACCCGAGTCACGGCAAAGTGAAAGTTATAGCTCCAGACAATATTCTTCTGGAGAGGGCAGAGGTGTATGATATGCGCGGGCGTTTCCTGTTTTCGCGTAATTTTGACCGTCCTGAAAATACTGAAAACACCTATGATCTTGATTTGAGCAAGCTCCAAAGCGGCGTGTATAACATCAAATTTTTAAGCAAGGATGAAAAGTACATACGCCGGGCCATCATCAGTAATGATTAGGCTATTTTTTTTCTATAAACTCAATGATGTCTTTTGGTGAAGTACTGTAGTCGAACCAGGTAATATTTTCGTGCTTTCTAAACCATGTGAATTGTCGCTTGGCAAATCTTCGGGAGTTTTTTTTGATCTCTGAAGTTGCCCGCTCAAGACTCCATTCCCCGTCAAAATATCGGAAAAGTTCTTTGTAACCCACAGTATTAAGGGCATTTAATCCCTTTTTTGGATACAGGAGTTTGGCCTCTTCAAGAAGACCGGCTTCCATCATAAGATCTACCCGCCGGTTGATGCGGTCATAGACGATCTCTCTTTCGGCAGTAAGTCCTATCTCAATAGTCTTAAATGGTCTTTCTGCTTTTTTGTTTTTTCGGAAGGAAGAGTATGATTTTCCTGTGCCAACACAAATCTCCAGTGCCCTGATGAGCCGGTGTGGATTATTAATATCTACTTCGGAATAATATTCAGGATCCAGTTGTTGTAATTGCAACTGAAGGTTTTCGATACCGTTTTCCTGTAGTTCTTTGTTCAATTGTTCTCTTACCGAAGCGTCCACTTCGGGAAATTTGTCCAGGCCTTTAGTAACGGCGTCAACATATAAGCCGCTGCCACCAACCATCACTACTTTTTCATGTTTTTGGAAGAGCTGTTCCAGTCTTTCCAGGGCCTCTCGCTCAAAGTCTCCGACAGAATAATCGTCTTCAATAGATTTATGGTGGATAAAATGATGTGGGGCCACGGCAAGTTCTTCAGAAGTGGGAGCGGCGGTTCCAATGCTCATTTCTTTAAAGAACTGCCGGGAATCGGCAGAAATGATCTCGGTTGAGAAATGTTCAGCCAGAGCAAGGCTCAAAGAGGTTTTTCCAATGGCGGTAGGGCCAACAATGACAATAAGGATATTTTCAGGCATTTAATCTGTTTCCGCAGTTATGGCAAAATTCGGCTTTATCCAGGTGGGTATCTTCCCCGCATACAGGACAGGCCTGGGTATTCATTGGAATCTCTTTATCTGAGCTCCTGGAATATTCGGCGCTAACAATACCTGTTGGTACGGCTATAATGCCGTAACCCAGGATCATAATGAGGGAAGCAATTGCCTGTCCGGCAGGTGTTATTGGTGCAATGTCTCCAAAACCAACTGTTGTGAGAGTGACGATACACCAATAAATACTGATGGGGATATTATCAAAACCACCGGCTTCACCTTCCACAAGGTGCATTACTGTCCCCATAATGATACAAAGAATGAAAACAGTGAACAGGAAAACCATGATCTTGGGTCGACTGCTCCTAAGCGCGCTTGTTAACTTGTTGGCTTCGCCCACATACCGGGTAATTTTCAGAATCCTGAATACCCTTAACAGGCGAAGGGCTCTTACTGCCAAAAATAGATTCTGGCCGCCAAACAGGAAAGTTAGGTATGATGGGATAGTGGATAGGAGATCAACGATTCCGTAGAAGCTAAAAATATAATTTTTCGGCTTTTTTACGGTTATGATCCTCAAAATGTACTCGATGCTAAAAAGTATGGTAATTATCCATTCGGCGATATAAAACTGGTCTGAATATTTCGCATTGATAGATTTTACACTTTCCAGCATCACCAGGACAACACTGAAGAGGATAATTACCAGTAAAACCAAATCAAAAAGTTTTCCCGCAGGGGTATCGGCTTCATAAATTACTTCATGAAGCTTCTGTTTCCATCGTGGTTCTGCTGAGTCTTGTACCAAAAAGGGCGTTTTACAAGTAAAAATAGGATTTTTTAGACTTTAACCGTCAAATTCGGCCGGGGAATTCTGGAAACAAGTATAAAAAGCAAGACCCCTCAAAAATGATATTTTTGAGGGGTCTTGTTATAGAAGTTTAGTTTAGGCAACTTTTTTCACAACAATTAGACTTTGTTCCTGGATGTTTATCATTTCCTTGAAGAATCTTTTGAGATATAAATAGTAGCCGGGGCCATAAATTGCTTTAGGAAAAATGACTCTGCAGCTAATGCTGATCAAGTTTTCATTCCCTTGCTGCACAGCAAAGTGCAGACTTCCTCCTTTTTCCGGCAGGCTGAGTACTTTTTGCTCCGGAAGCTCCACAATTTCATATCCTTCAGGGATCTCAAGTCTGATATTATAGGTATAAGCATCTTTGTAGCCAAAATCTATAGGATAAGTACGCTCCTGCAGCTTAAAAGGATTTTCGCTGAAAAACCTGAAGCTAAAAGGGTTAACATAAATGAGATCATTGACCTTTTGTGAACTGTTTTTCAACTCGTAGGAAATGGTAACATTTTCTTCAAGTTCATCGGTATGTAGCGTCGTAGCTGAAAGACTGCCTGTTTCCTTGTTGGGGTTGGAAAGCGATCCAAAAATCTCCTCCTTGTCCAAATTTTCCAGACTGTTTCTTACACGCAAGGCGTGATAACCCGAAAAGGAGTGTGACGAGATTCCCGTAGTAGTGCCGTCAGGGTTCAATTTCAGACTGTCCTGCATTACAACGCTGGAGTAGCCCTGAGGTTCAAGATCTATCCAGGAGCTGCCATTATTAAAATCAAGTAACCTTCCGCGTAGGTTAAGTGTGCGAAACGGAATTAGTCCAAAGGAGGCATTTTTTTCGGTAGCGTCCAGGAGGAATTTTTCTTCATCGATTTGAAGCTGCACCATCAGGTAGTTAAATTCCGATAGAACCGGGTAGAGCTGCGTTGGAGTCCCATTAGACCGTGTAGAGCTAAGAATTGGTAGTACCTCAAAACCTTCCTCTTTATAAATATTATTCAACAAAATATTGATAGCCGATACGTTTCCGGTCTTCTCTTTTAGAAGATCTTTGATACTTACATTTCTAAAAATTTCATAATCTCCATTCCAGGTGTAATGATCTTTCACGAAATTATAGATGTCCCGAGCCTTTTTTATATCGTTGGGAAGTTTGGAAATGTTTTCAGGTAAAACACCACGCACCCATTTGGTCTTTCTTAGCTGCTTCCCTAGATCATTTTCTGAACGCAGTTCTTTATCCACATCTTTCCAGGTCTTGGTGTACTTTTGTTTATACCCGCCATTTGGATTTACAAACTCCGAAAGCTCATATTCCAGTCGAGAAATGTAGTTGTATGCCGAAGTGAGATACTTTTCTTCCTTAAAGGAAGGAATGTCTTTCATGATATACTCAGTACGTGTGCAATCGGCAGGTTGGGGAAAGCCCTGAATTTGAAGACAGCTTCTCTTAATGTCAATATTCTCTTCTGCCAATTTAAGGCTACCCACTAACATGATGTTGTACTTATAGTTGCCGGGGATCTCTGCCAGGAATCTGCTATACATTTTTGGAATATCCTCCTGGAACCACCATGTCTGAAAATTGAAAGAGTATGGGTTTTCCTTTTGGTATGAATAAACAAGTACGGCTCCCGGTTGAACAGCCGGAAAGGTGAATTTTACGAGGTCGTATTCTGGATTTTTTTCGGTAAATATCTGGTCTTCGCTAAGGTGCTGCACCTTAATAAGCCCGTTTTCTATGTAATAGGTTGCTGCTTTAAGATCACGCAGTTTTTGTTCACCGCGCTTTCCTTTGTGCAGCCTGATCTTGATATTTGCCTGGTCAAAACCATCTTTGTTGAGGATCTTGATCTTGCCTTCATAATCTGTAAGAAGATTATAATCACTTCCATTTTCGAAACGGCTACGGCCATTTTCATAGATGTAGAAGGCGT
Organism: Salinimicrobium sp.; assembly: GCA_049687615.1. Classification (GTDB taxonomy): domain Bacteria; phylum Bacteroidota; class Bacteroidia; order Flavobacteriales; family Flavobacteriaceae; genus Salinimicrobium. The sequence continues at coordinate 5,377 of JBAVJE010000174.1, forward strand.
TGGCCGTAGAATCTTTGGAATATTCTGTGGCGCTGAGTTCGGCGAGATTAACTTCTGTGCTTTCCAGGTTGAACAGGTGTTCCTGAGCAAAAATAATGGTGGAAAAGAATAAAAAAACGGGGAGGAATAGAAATCTAGTCATGAGTGGTTAGCGGGATGATTTTTAAACGGTTATTTTTTCTGAGATAATTCTGAATAATATGTTGAGCATCTCTATCATTCTTCATGGGGGTAATAATAGATTTGATGATTTCCATGTTATTCAGTTGGTAATTCAGATTAAAAAAACCGATTCCCTTGAATTCTCCCTCTTCCACTAAAAGTGCACTCTTCTCGTCTATTTCCCGGCCACGACCTATTACCAGCATGTTTTGTTTTACATAGCTGTATTTGTCGATCACCTGTAGTACGCGCTTATTATAAGATGTAGGGGATTCTTTAGAAACGCAGGCACCATTACATTGTTTGATGCTGTAGTTGAAACAGGCGCCATTTCCTGATTGAAGGCTGGTGAGTTTTTGACAAAGTTCAAATTCCTCCACCATTTCCCCCAGAAGACTTTTTGCCTGCTGCAGATTGGTAAAAGTAGTAATATTTTTTTTACGCCCGTCGGCTTTAGCGATTTTCAAATGGATGTAACCTTCAGAATCGACAGACTCGTACAAGGCGTAAGAAAAGACTGTTTTTGAAACTGCCTTGTTAAATTTGGGTTTATTCTTCTTGATCTCCTCGTTCTCTTTGAGGAGCGCGTTAAGTTCATTTCCCGTTGCCTCATAGGAAATAGAACTTACCTCTTTTTGTATTTCTTTTGATTTGCGATTTTCACTTGTGAAATGCTGATTTACCCGTTTTTTGATATTCCTGCTTTTCCCAATATAGACAATATCTCCATCGGCATTGTGCAGGTAGTAAACCCCGGTAATTGAAGGAAGGTCCTCGAGCAGGTGGACCAGCTTTAAATCCATTTGATTTTTAGGAGTGTTGCGTACAGAACTCTTCAAAATATCTTTTTCAGAATCTTTTGCGAGCAGCATTTTGAATAGTTTGACAGTAGCCTGGGCGTCTCCGCTGGCCCGGTGTCTATCGCTGAGAGGAATACCCAGGGCACGTACCAGTTTTCCAAGGCTGTAGGATGCCTGCCCCGGAATAAGCTTTTTTGAAAGCTCAACGGTACAAAGGCTTTGGCGTTCAAACTCGAAACCAAGTCGCCTGAATTCTGTTCTTAAGATCCGGTAATCGAATTGTGCATTGTGCGCAACTATGATGCTGCCTTCGGTGATCTCAACGATCCTTTTGGCGACCTCGTAAAACTTTGGGGCATTACGTAGCATTTCATTATTAATGCCTGTAAGACCCACTACAAATGGCTGAATGGGAATCTCGGGATTTACAAGACTTATAAACTGGTCAACAACCTTATGCCCGTCAAATTTATAGACTGCTATCTCTGTTATTCCTTCTTCATTATACTTCCCGCCGGTAGTCTCTATGTC
>JBAVJE010000175.1:0-4499 GCA_049687615.1 Salinimicrobium sp.
TATCTATCCTGATTATAAACTGCAGACCCCACCGATTTATACGGGAAGCGTGGCCTACCTTTTTGGTGACCGGGCCCTTCTTAGTTTCGACTATTCTTACAAAGATTATTCCTCTGCAAAATTCAAACCCAAGGACGATCCTGCCTTCGCTTTTCAAAATGACAAAATGCAACAGGATTTAAAAGGAGCATCTATTTTTAGAATTGGAGGGGAGTACAGGTTCATGGACTGGAGTTTCAGAGGCGGCTACAGGTTTGAAGAAAGCCCGTATAGTAATGAGCTTACGGTAGGAGACCTTAATGGTTATTCCCTGGGGTTGGGCTATAACTTCGGAAACATTAAACTTGATATTGCTTACGATGCCATTGAACAGGATTTTGCACCAAAACTGTATCAAACCGGGCTTACAGACAGAGCTTTTATCAATAAAAATAACTCTAATGTCACCGTCTCCCTTAGCATCGGAATTTAACAGGCAGAAAAATAAAATAGAAAAACAGCTGTAATGGCTGTTTTTTTATACCAATTCCTTTCAAAGCTATAGAAAAGGCTGGCATCATGGCTTGCCAAAAAAGGGTTTTAATCCGTATCTTTGCAAGCCTAAACAATGAGTCCTAAGACATTTGATCAATATAAGCATGAAAAAAGATAATATAGACGAGGCAATAGACGAAATGGGAGACGCATTTGTGAGCCCGAACACAGATACGCCGATGAAGGAAGGAGCCTTCGACAAGACAGATTTGGAAAAGATTGAGATCATTCAGGAGAATGTAAAAAAAATCCTGGACACCCTTGGACTCGATCTTTCAGACGATAGCCTTAAAGGTACTCCTAAACGTGTGGCGAAGATGTTTGTCAACGAGATCTTTGGCGGACTTAATCCTCAAGTGAAGCCAAAGGCATCTACTTTTCAAAATAAGTACAAGTATGGTGAAATGCTTGTGGAAAAGAATATTACCCTCTACTCTACTTGTGAGCACCACCTGCTTCCAATAGTAGGAAGAGCCCATGTAGGTTATATTTCAAATGGAACTGTAGTAGGACTGTCAAAAATGAATCGTATTGTTGATTATTATGCAAAACGTCCCCAGGTTCAGGAAAGACTTACTATGCAAATAGTAAAAGAACTACAGGAAGTTCTTGGAACCGAAGACGTGGCCTGCGTGATCGATGCAAAACATCTTTGTGTCAACAGCCGTGGAATCAGGGATATTGAGAGTAGCACTGTAACCAGCGAGTACGGCGGCCGTTTTAAAGATCCCGAAGCCCGAAGAGATTTTCTTGACTATATCAATCTGGAAACAGAATTTTAAATTCGTTTATGGCACTTTATAAGCAGCAGGAACTAACAATTTACAACTCCATCTCGGGAGAAAAAGAAGTTTTCAAACCTATTAATGAAGGTAACGTAGGCATGTATGTTTGCGGGCCCACCGTGTACAGCAATGTCCATCTCGGCAATTGCCGCACCTTTATTTCTTTCGACCTCGTCTTTAGGTACCTGAAACATCTGGGCTATAAAGTTCGCTACGTGCGTAATATTACCGATGCAGGTCATCTTGAGAACGATGCCGATTCTGGAGAAGATCGTATTGCTAAAAAAGCGAGACTGGAACAAATAGAACCTATGGAAGTGGTTCAAAGGTATACTGTAGACTTTCACAATATTCTTGAGAAATTCAATAACCTACCCCCCAGCATTGAACCCACCGCAACAGGACATATTGTAGAACAAATAGAGACCATCAAAGAGATCATAGACAAAGGCTTTGCTTATGAAGCCAATGGCTCTGTGTATTTTGACGTTCTAAAATTCAACAAGTCTCATGACTACGGAAGGCTTAGCGGACGCAAGCTGGAGGATATGATTCCTAACACCAGAGAACTTGCCGCTCAAAGTGACAAAAAGAATCCTCAGGATTTTGCCCTCTGGAAAAAGGCAGAACCGCAACATATTATGCGCTGGCCTTCTCCGTGGAGCGATGGATTTCCGGGATGGCACCTGGAGTGCACTGTGATGAGCTCAAAATACTTAGGCGAAGAATTTGACATACATGGTGGTGGCATGGACCTCAAGTTTCCTCACCACGAATGCGAGATTGCCCAGGGAGAGGCCGCCACAGGAAAAAATCCGGTAAATTACTGGATGCATGCCAATATGCTTACACTTAATGGCAAGAAAATGGCGAAAAGCACAGGTAATAATATTCTGCCTAACGAAATTTTCTCCGGAAACAATCCGAACCTTGAAAAAGGTTTCGCGCCAACAGTTGCACGTTTTTTCATGTTGCAGGCACACTACCGAAGCATTTTGGACTTTTCTAATGAGGCTTTGGTGGCCAGTGAAAAAGGTTTCAATAGACTTATGGATGCCTTTCATTTACTGAAAGATCTAAAACCCTCACGCGAATCTTCTTTTGATGTCGCCGAATGGAAACAGAAGTGCTACGATGCGATGAATGATGATTTTAATAGTCCCATTCTTATCGCACAGCTTTTTGAAGCCGTAAAATACATCAACAGCATTAAAGAAGAAAAGGCAAAGATTACCGCCAATGATCTTGAGGAGCTGAAAAAGGAAATGTCCGGCTTTATTTTTGACGTATTGGGATTGGTTGACACCGCCGAAGCAGCCGATGAAGATGCCGGAAATAAACTTTCGGGAACGGTTGAATTATTGATCAAATTAAGAGCCGAGGCACGTGCGAATAAAGATTTCGCAACCAGTGACAAGATAAGAGATGAATTGCAGGAGTTAGGAATCCAGCTAAAGGACGGGAAAGAGGGAACCACCTTCTCCTTAACCTAAAGGAAAAATTAATATTTTGAAGAAGTGGCTGTCATATCCGCTTATTGGTCTGATAAAATTTTATCAGCAGGCCATTTCGCCTTATACTCCCGCCACCTGTCGCTACAGCCCTACCTGTTCACAATACAGCCTTGAAGCGCTTAGAAAGCATGGCGCTTTCTATGGAAGCTGGCTTGCTATCAAAAGAATCGCCAGTTGCAATCCCTGGGGAGGCTCAGGTTATGACCCGGTGCCAGATAAAGTTCAGAAGGAAAAAGAATCCTGAAACGCGGCAAATATGTATATTTACTAACCAACCTTAACAACTATTCATGTTTTTCAATATGATCTACTGGAATCCTTCCGAAGGAATTGATCTGGGATTTTTTGTCATCCACTACTACAGTTTAATGTTCGTCGTGGCCTTTACACTGGGCTGGTATTTGATGAAGCACATCTATGAACGCGAGGGAGTTTCCATGGAGAAACTTGATTCGCTTTTTATCTATATGGTATTCTCTATCCTTATAGGTGCACGGCTTGGGCATGTGATCTTCTACGACTGGGATTATTTTCAACACCATCTTTTGGAAATCTTTCTACCCGTTAGATTTGAACCTGAATTCCAATTCACAGGATTCCGCGGACTGGCCAGCCATGGTGCGGCAATAGGGGTAATTATCGCGATGTATTTATACAGCCGCAAGGTGCTAAACAAGCCGATTCTTTGGGTATTAGATCGTATCGTTATTCCTGTAGCCAGCGGTGGCATCTTCGTGAGAATAGGAAATTTCATGAATTCAGAAATTATTGGAAAGCCTACGAACAGCGACTATGGAGTTGTATTCATGCAATTGGGCGAAAACTTCCCCAGACATCCTGCCCAGCTATATGAATCGTTTTGCTACCTCATCGTCTTCATTATCCTGTATTTCACCTACTGGAAGACCGAAAAAAGGCTAAAATTAGGTTACCTTTTCGGGTTATGGCTGGTTTTAACGTGGACAATTCGATTCTTCATAGAGTTCATAAAAGAACCGCAGGTAGGAGAAAGGGTAGATTGGGTACTGAATACAGGGCAATGGTTGAGTATACCATTTATACTTGCCGGGTTCTACTTTATGTTCCGGCCAGCAATAAAAACCAGTGTAAAATGATAAGAAAAAATGCATTTTTAAGCCTCCTGTTATTCGGAGGCTTTTTTGTGGCCTGTAAAGACAAACCGGCCGGAGAGAAAGTAGTGAAATCGGCGCCTGTCGTGTTTTCAAAAGAAGCCGAAGCTTACCTTGTAAAGCCTCAGGGCGACACCATCAAATACCTGGAGATAGAAATAGCAGATGATGACTATCAACGGGAAACAGGACTTATGTACAGGCACAAAATGGCAGAAGAGCAGGCTATGTTGTTCATTTTTGAGAATGAAGAGCCACGCGCTTTTTACATGAAGAACACGTATATCCCATTGGACATTATCTTTCTAAACCATAACAATAAGATCATAAAAATTGCCAGGAATGCTAAACCTCAGAGTCTGGAAACCATTCTTTCTGAAGCTCCCGCCCAATATGTTCTCGAAATTAATGCCGGCCTGGCAGATCAATGGAACCTTCAGAAAGGCGACAGTCTTGTTGTGAAAATGGAATAATTCAGGAATATTGCTCCTTAAAAAGAGCAAAAACAAAGGCCTTCAAAAATGACATTTTTGAAG
>JBAVJE010000176.1:0-1992 GCA_049687615.1 Salinimicrobium sp.
AGTAAAGCCCGTTCGCCCGACCAGAATCTTCCATAAATACTGAAAGTTCCTCATCCTCTGCGTTCCACTTATGGATCTTGTTGTTGGGTTGATCTGTGAAATAAACATTTCCGGCTTCATCGGTTGCCGGACCTTCGGTAAATTCGAAGTCTTCAGATAGCAGTTCGAGTTTGGCACCTTCAGCAATAAGCGGTTGCTCCTGAGAGTTTCCCGAGACACCATAAAGTATGGTAAATACAAATAGACTTGAAGTGATTTTCATATCAGTTTTTTTAGTTTAATTTTTTGCTTCAAAAGTGTTTTCAAGCTCCTTATAATAAGTCTTGAGTACTTCAAAAGCCATTTTTTTATTCCCCTTGTCATCCATGAGACCCTTGCGGTTCCAGCCTTCCTGGTATACCGGATGATTTCTTCTTGGAGATCTAAAATCCATCAAAATCCAGGGCGAAAGTCCGCTGTAGTTGTCGGGCATATTTTTGAGCATTTTTACGGTTTCCTCATAATACCATTTTTGGAACTCCTCGGTCCATCGTTGCTCTTTTTGGCCATGTAATCCGCCTTTTGCCCCAGCACCGGTCTCGCTGAAAAATAGCGGTTTCTCGTAAGCGATTTCCCATCGTGAATTTTCTTTTGCATCGGGCAAACTGCTATACCAGCCCAGGTATTCGTTTACAGCTACAATATCTGTAAATGCTCCCAGCGGATCATCAACAAAGTTGCGGCCATCTTTATGGCTCACTTCCAGGGCTGCCGAAATCAGCCGCGTACGGTCCAGATCTTTGGCTGTTTTGATGAGGCTCTTCATAAAAGCAGTTCTCACCTCACTAACCGGGGTTTCATTTCCAACCGACCAAATAATGATCGAGGCCTTGTTCCTGTCCCTTATAATCATTTCCTTCAGTTGCTTTTTCGCCTTTTCCATAACTTTTTCATTCTCAAAATCTATAGTCCAGTACACCGGGATCTCAGACCAAACCAGGATGCCAAGCGAATCGGCCATCCTACTCATGTTTTCGTTATGCGGGTAATGGGCCAGCCTAACCATGTTGGCGTTAAGATCCTTTACATAGCCAAAGATCCTGGCGGCATCTTCTTTGCTGTTGGCTCGGCGCATTTCCTGCGGAATCTCCTCATGAATACTAATTCCACGGAGGAAGATCTTTTCCCCGTTCAGCAAAATATCTTTTCCTGAAGTTGCAATTTTCCTAAAGCCAATTTTGTCCTGCAACTCGTTTCCGGCGATTTTGAAATTCACGTCGTATAGCTTGGGATGTTTCGGCGACCAGAGATGCAGTTTCTTTACATCAAAAGCAAAACTTGTGCTGTCTCCGCTGATCATTATTTTTTTCTGAAGTTTTAACTCAGGAATCTCAACAATTACTTCGGAATTTTGAACCGGTTTGTTTAGCTTAATACTTCCGGTAAGACTGAATTTTTTCCTTTTTTTAGCCTTTTCAATATCCTGTTCAGGATCAAGAGCAAGAGCATACTGCTCAACAAAAGTTTCCGGAAGGAAAATCAGTTTCACATCCCGGGTAATTCCTCCAAAGTTCCACCAGTCTGTATTCACCGTCGGGATCTCATCAGAATGTCGCTTATTATCAACTTTTACAACCAGGAAATTATCTTTCTCCTGCAGCAGGTTTTTGGGGATCTCGAAATTAAATGGAGTAAATCCGCCTTTATGGGAGCCCAGTTTTTTCCCGTTGAGATAGACATGAGCTTCATAATTTACAGCGCCGAAATAGAGAAAAATCTTTTCTGAATTTCCCATTTCTGGAAGGTCAAATTCCCTCTGGTACCAGACCGTGCCTTCGTAATACTTGAAAACCTTGTCCTGCGAATTCCAGTCTCCCGGCACTTTAATGCTGTAGGGATCCTGATATCCATGTTCGGCCCGCTCAGAAATGTCCTTTACAACAGGTCTGTTCCAGTAGGCCTCCCGGTCGTTTTCTTTCCTCTCCTCGTAACGATAGTCATAAAACCCTGTTT
>JBAVJE010000177.1:0-4475 GCA_049687615.1 Salinimicrobium sp.
GTTCAAAAATGGTAAAATTGGGTTCTGTTCCTTTAACCATACTAATGAATGTCTTTTTTGAAACGTTCATTATGTGAAATGGCTTGTCAATATTTTTCAGGTCAGGAAGTGGAGAATGTTCTAACACAAGTTTATTGAGTTGGCTTTTTTCCTCATCTGCAAGCTTCATTAAGGGTAACTTCTCCCACCTATCATGCAACTCTTCATTAATAGCTCTTTTCAGCTTTTGTAGATCTTCTGTACTTAGATTCTTAATCTTGTCTAATGGATTAGGACATATCATGTTTTCTTTATTCATGCTTCTGCTTTTACTGAATTATAAATCTCACAGGCTACTTCTAAAGCTCTTTTTCTGGCGTTTTTTCTCGCTCCTGCTTCTTCCTTTAAATTCTCTGCAAAATGAAATTGCCCCGGTTTTACTACTTCAAATCTTCCGTAGCTCTTATCGGTTATGAAGATCTCTTTACTATCAAAGAAATCTACATAAACGCCCCATTTCATAGCGGCTGGTAAATCCTCAAAAACTTCAGAAACCTCTATTGCTGCATTTTCCCTCCCAAAGGCATACGTGAAGGAAGAGTTATTTTTGAATAACCACTCCTGAAAATCTTCTTTTGCTTTTCCTGTTATCATAACCTCCTGAATATAAACCAAAGATAACAAAAAAAGCCCCATCTACTGACGGGGCTTTTCATTTTTGAGGGGCTAATTCTTATGCCGCAGCCGCTACTGCAACCGCCTCCCGGCTTTGTACCAGAATATCTTCCGGCTCTGTTCCAATCTGTACTACAGGCTGGTTATCTGCCGAATTATACAACTGAGCCACTACCTTCTGATCCACGTTTGGCGCGGTATCGATGGTAAGGGCGTAGGTTTTGGTCACAGGATCTGCAACGGCATCCGATACGGTTCTGGTGGCTCCGTCTACCTTGATAAGGAAGTTATCCTTGGTAAGGCCGGCAATGAAAGTATCATTGTCGTTGTCGAGCACTGTTTTTACCGTTAGGGTAGTCGCTGCTGCCACTGCCCCGGAAAGGCTCAATCTCACCTGGTTGGAGCCGTCAATCTCTGAGGGCACATAATCCACAAGGTCATCGGTAATCCAGTCAAGATACTTGCTGAACTCCAAAGACTTGGTGAACTGGATGGTGAAAGAAGCCTTTCCTTCATCTCCTCCAAGCGGGGTGTTATCCATGGCAAACATCCCTACCTTAAAGCCTCGCGGTACGCCGCTGTAGCTGGTAAGGAACTGGGTTTCATCCTCGTCGATAATGATCACATCCCATCGGTTGTTGCCTTCCATAGATTGAATCACCTTGCGGAAGTATTCCCCGTTGTCAAAAGAGCCGGTAAGTTTTGGCAATCCCCTGCGGTTCATGCTTTCTACCCCGGAGTTAGGAGCGGTTCCCACCTCGTTTTCGCCGTTGGCCCATGCCACATTGTAAACATTCATCAGCGGGATAAGTTTCCCGGCTTTCTGAAGGGTGCGGATATAACTTCTGCTAAGTGCCTCGGTCAGGATAGTTCCTGTAGCAAGAAAGTAGAAGTGCTTGATCGTCTGGGCGGTAATCTTACGGCCCAAAGGTCCTGAACCGATAAAGCTATCAGTTCCGCCTTTTACGGTGCTTAATTGTTCTTGTATTGTCATCTTTAGATCACGTTTTTAGATTTGTAGAAGTTCCTGCCTATTGGCCCCAGCTTGATCTTCTCTCCCGGTTGTTTGCCGTTATGAGGTTGCTTGAGGGTGAAGGTTTCGACTTTAACGTCGGATTTTGGAGCCTTGACCTCTTCGGCCTTGACTTCCGCCTCCTTTGTTTTCGATTTCTTTGTCATCACTTATTGGTTTTTGTAGTTTACTTCTGTCTGGAATGTCACCACATGGGTTGGGTGCGCGTCTGAAAATCTCAGGTTGGTTTTTTTGAATACATCGGGCAGCATGCGCTCCAGATATTCGGTGCCTATCACTGTTTTTTTCAGGTTAAAAGGCGAGTTCTGAATTTCCTGCTGCACTACAGCCCTGAATTCTTCGTCTCGTCTCTCAGGCCCCTCGTAAAACTCATCGAGATTGACCATGCACACCACATCTACCTTTGCGGTGATGTTGGTATCGCCTTCCAAGTCATTGTGCAGGTAAAAAAAGAAGCGGGAATCTTCGCCGTCCAAGACGGGTTCGTATTCTCCGTTGCCCTTGTGTACCTCTAAGGCAATGCCTGTGGGCTGCTGGTTTCTGAACACCCTGCCAAAACCTATCACTTTTGCGTTGAGATCTTTTAAAACGCGATACAACGGCTTTTGCAGCTGCTCTATTTTTTTATCGATCCCTGAAGGAGTGGTCTTGAGGTGGTTCATCTTACCAGAAATTTCCAGATTCAACAGTTAGAGGGTCCCGAAACAAAACAGAAGAGGCGGCTTTGATCGAGGAGAAAAGCTCCAGGTTCAAGCCCTTGGCCCTGATTCTGCCATTGTCATCGATAATGCCTTCCAGTTCTATCTTCAGCTGTTGGTAGGAAAGCTTTGCTTCGTTTCCTTCCTTATTGCTTCGGGTAGAGCTGGCCATCTGTTCTATTACCGCAATGGCAAGAGAATAGCCTATGGCATCATCAAAGAGTTCGGGTTTAGATAAGATTGTACCGGAATAATCCACATCATCCCGGTACAATTTATTTTTGTTCAATATCGCTGTTAGGATAGCCCTCACGCTGTCTTTCTTTAGCTGTGCCAGGTGAGCGTTAAGCTCTGCACTTGTCATCCCCGCCTTCTCGACGGTATAATAGATGTTGTGCAGGCTGGCGAGCTTGTGGAAATAGGTAAGGCTGCGGCCTGAAGTTCCTGTCTGGTGCTCGGCATCAACCGAAACCCCTGAAACATTCAGCGCGCCAAATCCGATCCGGGCTTCTAAAAACGATATTGCCTCTTGACTATACATTAAACTGCAGCAACAAGTTTAGCTTCAAATGTAGCCACACCTTCTTTAGAAAGGCTGTCGATTTTCTTAGCAAGGGTAGCATCTTTCTGAGCGATTGTAGCTTCAGGAACTTCTTCCGTAGCGTTCAATCCGTCAACTACTGACTGCTTAGTATAGTCAGTTCCTTCGTAAGTGTAGTTAGCATCGCCTTCAGTCTGAGTATCCTCAGCTGCGGTAGCTTCCTCGCAATTCATGATGTAAACCGCATCGATCTCGTCGATAACCGGCACCACCATAGCCTGCACGGAGGTAAACTCCTGCAATGGATCATTTTTGGAATACTTGGAGATCAATTTGAAGTCATCTGCAATAGCGTAATCCACACTTTTCACAGGGTGGTTCATCTCTGCCAAACGCCCCCAATGCAGACTTCCTACCTGTTCTGAAGTAAGGAATACCACCGCATTTTTAGCCCATGGATCAACAGCTACAGTTGCGCCGTTTTTCTCATAGTTGACCACACGATCAATGATCTCAATGGTAAGTCCGTAGTTATCCTGCAGGATCTCATTCACCTGTTTCAGGTTTGGCACAGGGATATTCTGACCTGCAAAGCCTAATCCTGCGGCGAATAGCTCTCTCACCTGGGCGTGTTTCCTAAAAGCGTTAAAGGAATCGCGGCCCATTTTGACGTATCGGATGATATGACCCTTAGCTTTTGCCTTGTGTATCACATTTTCAATGTCATCAAGAGGTTGAGCGGTATCAGCAGACCATTTAGCAGTTACGCCAAATTTATTTGCATCCGGGTGATTGAAGTCAATCCTGAAACCTGCGCCTGTGTTCTTGTCGTCCTCAATCAGCATAAGCCCTGAAGAAAGCGCCTGCAGGAACAAGCCTTCGATCTGCTCATCTGGCCCTACAATACACTTCTTCACATCCGCGAACAAAGCCTGAAGGATTTGTTTTAGGCGGCTGCCATCGGTGTTTTGGGCTTTCAGAATGTCGAGATCATTAAAGGTCTTTTCATCCAGGTATAGCTTCATTCCCATTTTTGGGATGTCGCCTTCTGCAGTTGCAATGGAATCCCTCTTTTTCAGTGGCACAGGAGTATTGACAGCCACAATATCGGTGGCGATCATTCTGCCTTTTACACTTAGAGAGCCCCATTTAAGGGTCGGGGAGAATACTCTTTTCAGCATTCTCTTGTGTAGATAGGTCAGCGGGTTTTCAGTCCCATTAACCTTCTCTACAATTTTTCTGACAGTTGGTCCAAACCACTTGTCAACGTACTGTGAAAATAATGACTTTTCCATGGTTTATTAGTCTTTTGTAAATCGGATTAATGAAAGGGCTGTCTTTGCTCCGGCTGGATAGGCGGGCAATTCGTGCGCGTTTTTCGCGGCTTCTTCGTTGACGGTTCCACGTACCAAAACAGCGGCCATAGGCTTTGCTGTAAGGATGGAGCCGTACAAAATACCTTTATAGGTATGACCTGCAGGAAGGTCGTCGTAGGTGCCGTTGGAAATAGCAAGAGGTTTTAACACCCCTGTTGCGGTCTCCTCGACAA
>JBAVJE010000178.1:0-5946 GCA_049687615.1 Salinimicrobium sp.
GCTTCTGCCATTTCCTCTTCAGAGCATTCATCCATTTCACCTTCTACCATACTCACAGAATCTTCGGAAGCTCCAACCATAATGTCCATGTCTGCTTCAAGAAGCTGACTGCGGCTTGGGTTGATCACGAATTCGCCGTTGATACGGGCAACGCGTGCTTCAGAAATAGGTGTTTCAAAAGGAATGTCACTTAATTGAATTGCTGTAGATGCAGCAAGTCCCGCAAGCGCGTCTGGCATAACTTCTTCGTCATGAGACATGAGCTGAATCATCACCTGGGTCTCAAATTTATAATCTGAAGGGAAAAGTGGGCGCAATACACGATCTACCAATCTCATAACAAGAATCTCCTCGTTACTTGGTCTTGCTTCACGTTTGAAGAAACCACCGGGATATCGTCCCGCTGCTGCAAATTTCTCACGATAATCCAGCGTCAAAGGGAAGAAATCCATGGTGGTTGGAGTGTAAGAAGAAACCACGGTACAAAGGAGTACTGCATTTCCCATTCTTAACTCTACCGACCCGTGGGCTTGTTTTGCCAGTTTTCCGGTCTCAAGGGAGATCGTTCTTCCGCCTCCCAGGTCAATGACCTCTTTAAATGTTTTTGGAATCATAATTTTTTTTGGTTCTACCTGCTTTATTCAGGTTGTTAAACAAAGGTCTCCCGTAATACGGGAAAGTTGTGTTGTTGTTGGGTTGTTGTAAGACCAATGAAAAACTGCCTTTTTGACCATGATAGTCAATGTTTACAGGAAATTTTGAGCTTTTACCAAGCTGAAATTTATTTCAGGTTAAAAATTTACACAGAATTTCTCATAAAAAGAGGAAAAACCATTAAAATTTGTAAAAGTCTATGTTTTGCAGAAGAAAATGGATAAAAAAAAAGGGGCGCGAAGCCCCTTAAAATTATTTTCTTAATCCTAATTCTTTAATGATAGCACGATACCTCATGATATCCTTCTTCATTAAATAATCGAGCAGGCTCCTTCTTTTACCTACTAACATTACAAGTGACCGCTCGGTATTATAATCTTTACGATTATTTTTCAAGTGTTGTGTCAAATGCTCGATACGGTGAGTGAACAAAGCGATTTGCCCTTCGGCAGAACCTGTATCATTCTTTCCTTTACCGTGTTTTGCAAAAAGTTCTTCTTTTGCTTCTTTGGTTAAATACATTCCAATATTAATTTTAATGATTTTTATGTATTGACAGCTTTTCTGTCAGGCGGCAAATATACTATTTTCTTGTTTACCTGCTGCTTAAAGTTAATTATTTTTAACCTTCTGAAGATCAGAAGGTTTTTATGCTCTTAAAGGCTGGTTGAGAATAAGATCAATGTACTGGTTCACCCTGTTCTTTAATTCTGAACGTTTTGTGATAAAATCCAAAAACCCATGTTCTTTTAAAAATTCAGATGTTTGGAAATCTTCTGGCAAATCTTTTCCAGTCGTGTCTTTTACCACACGCGGCCCTGCAAATCCAATTAATGCTCCTGGTTCTGCAATGTTAATATCTCCCAGCATTGCAAAAGATGCAGTTGTTCCACCGGTGGTAGGATCTGTGCACAAAGAAATATATGGGATTTGGGCATCTGCGAGCTGGGCAAGTTTAACCGAAGTCTTTGCCATCTGCATTAAAGAATAAGCTGCTTCCATCATTCTGGCACCACCAGATTTAGAAATCACCATTAGGGGGATTTTATTTTCCAAAGCATAATCTGCAGCTCTGGAAATTTTTTCACCCACAACCGCCCCCATAGATCCACCTATAAAAGTGAAATCCATACAGGCAATGACAAGTTCTTTACCTTTAGATTTTCCCACCGCAGTTCTTACGGCATCTTTCAATCCGGTTTTTTCCTGCGCAGCATTCAATCTGTCTGTGTATTTCTTGGTGTCTTCAAAGTTAAGAGGATCCTTAGAAGTGAGATTCTTATCCAGTTCGGTATACTTATTATCATCGAAAAGGATTTTGAAATATTCGTTGCTTCCAATTCTTACGTGATATCCGTCTTCAGGACTTACATAAAAATTCTTCTCCAGTTGCTCGGCATCAACGATCTTCCCCGTAGGGGATTTGTACCACAAGCCCTTAGGAACATCCTTTTTGTCTTCGGTTGCTGTCTGTATACCTTTTTGTGTTCTTCTAAACCAAGCCATTACATTTGAATTATGGGTTTTCAGCTCTTAGGAGAACTGAAAACCCAAGTTATTGCTATAATGTGTTTATGTTGTTAAGGTCTTCAAAAGCCTTTTTTAAGCGTGCTTTAAAAGTCAATTCACCTTCACGAACCCATTTTCTAGGGTCATAATACTTTTTATTTGGAGATTCGGGTCCTTCTGGATTACCAATCTGACCTTTTAGGAAATCTTTCTTTTCCTCCATATAATCTCTTATTCCTTCAAGATAAGCGTATTGAAGATCTGTATCAATGTTCATTTTGATCACTCCATAGCCAATAGATTCTCTTATCTCTTCAAGAGTGGATCCACTTCCGCCGTGGAATACGAAATCTATGGTGTTTTCCTCAACCCCGTATTTTTTGGAGATATGATCCTGTGAATTTTTAAGAATAACCGGAGTAAGCTTAACATTCCCGGGCTTGTATACACCGTGAACATTTCCGAAGGCTGCTGCGATTGTAAACTGGTCACTCACCTTACTCAATTCTTCGTAGGCATAAGCAACTTCTTCGGGTTGGGTGTAAAGTTTAGAGGAGTCGATGTCTGTATTATCAACACCATCTTCTTCTCCACCGGTAACACCAAGTTCTATCTCCAGGGTCATACCCATCTTGCTCATGCGTTCCAGGTACTTCTTGGAAGTTTCAATGTTTTCTTCGATAGGCTCTTCAGAAAGATCCAGCATATGAGAGCTAAATAAAGGTTTTCCAAACTGCTCAAAATGTTTTTCACTGGCATCAAGCATACCGTCTACCCATTTCGTCAATTTTTTTGAACAATGGTCGGTATGAAGAATTACTGTGGCGCCATACTGCACTGCTAACTCGTGAACATGTTTTGCCCCTGCGACTGCACCGGCAATGGCGGCTTTTTCATTTTCATTTGATAATCCCTTTCCGGCATTAAATTGTGCTCCTCCATTAGAAAACTGGATAATGACCGGAGAATTTAATTCGGCTGCAGTTTCTAAAACTGCATTTATAGAACTAGATCCAATAACGTTTACAGCGGGTAAAGCGAAGTTTTTGCTTTTTGCATATTTAAATATTTCCTGTACTTCTTTCCCGGTGGCAACGCCTGGTTTAATATTATGGCTCATAACTTTGATTTTAAGTTTACAAAAATAAGAAATTTTGTTGGCTTAGAAAGGATAATTGATCCCTACATTAAAGACGGCATTTGCCAGATTGTAATCGGTAAACCAACGATTTCCCGGAACCCTGGCAGGATTGTAAGTTTTAAATCCAATATCAAACCTCAAGACAAAGAAGTCGAAATCATAACGAAGGCCAAATCCGCTGCCTATGGCCATCTCCTGCAGGTCTGCAAAAGAAGTAAAGGTGGAAGCTTCTTCCTCTACTACATCCAAAACATTCCAGATATTTCCGGCATCTATAAAGATAGCGCTGTTAAGAGCACCAAAAAGGTTATAACGGAATTCGGCGCTCAGGGCAATCTTCATATTGGCTTCGTTGAACTCATTCCTGCCGCCACTGCTTCCCGGGCCAAGGTCGTATGGTTGCCATGCACGGTTATCGTTGGGACCGCCAGCAAAGAAACTTCTTATGAACGGGATACTATTCGAATTCCCATAGGGAATGGCTATTCCTCCAAAAGTGCGGATTGCTAAAACATTTTCACTGCCTAGATCCCAGTGCTTGATATAATCTATTTCTGTTTTGACGTACTGCGAAAAATTAACCCCAAAAATACTATAACGGCCATCCTGGTTTTTCTTAAGATTCGTCAATTTCGAGACAGCTGAAAGAATATTGCCTGCGGCTTCCAACTTTACCCGAAGACGCGAAAAATCTTCGTCATAAATATTTTCTTTTTTATTGAGAATGTAGGAGAAATTGGTTGCGAAAATCAAATTATCTTCAGTAAGCCTGGTCTTTCTCTCTCCTATATCATTTAAAAGTTGGGTTTGATCTCTGGTGAGGTCATTTACTTCTCCCAGTCTGGCAGACTTTAGAAAAGCATCGGCACCCTCTGGGATAGTAAGACTACGGGATCCGTCTTCATTAAGCACGAAATAATCTTCGTTTGTAATGACATTCTCGGAAGTCGCTATTCCATTCAATTCCTGGTAAGAATTACGGTATACGTTAAAGTAATTATCGGTGTTAAGGTTTCTAATGTACTGTACATTCACCAGGTCCAGTAGGTGTGTAAGATTTTTAGATGGCAACCAGCGATAGTTCATGGTTGCGGTAAGACTTTGTTTATCAAGCCCAATATTTGTTTGAGTGCTTGCGCCCAGGCTAAAGGTGGTGAAAGGATACATGTATTTTGGGATGAACCTTTCGGTGGAGACAGGGAAAAATATTCTTGGGAGGCTAAGATTAACATCGGCTCCAAGTTCGGTGATATCAAAGAACCTGTCGGCGTCATTAGCCGCATCTTTGGAAGAACCAATGCTTCCGCGGGCAGAAAGTTCAAGTATTTCAGCTCCTTTGAAAACATTCCTGATGAGCAGTGAACCCCCAAAACCAATTCCCACTCTTTGAATATTGCTTTGTGAAATGTCGAACTCAAAACCCAGGGAGTACTTGGGGCGTGCAGTAAGAAATATATTCGCAATAAGATCTGTTCCCGTACTATCTGCAGGATCTTCCATGTACTGAATGTTAGGGTATTTAAATACCCTAAGCTGGTTAAGCCGATTGTAGGTTAAACTTCTGGCGGCATCAGAATAGACGGTCCCGGGATTGATGAAAACAGCATTGGTAAGCGCCTTTGGGCGATATTTAAGTTCGCCAAAACTATAGATATGATAATTCTCGTTGGAAGCTGTATCGGTAACGGGATCATTTCGGTTATCAAATCTGTAGTCGGGAAAAATATTGACCCGGCTAATCTTGTGGACCTTGTAAGGAATTCTTGTTGGTGTCCCTTCAACCGTCGCCTGCCGGTTTTGAATGATCACGGCAGTATTCACTTTATGATCTGTATTTACGGTATCTGCTTCAAAACTTATGTATTCCTGTTCAAAATGATAAAGACCGTTGTTTCTATAGAGTCCGGTTAGCCTTTCCCTTTCCGCGCTAAAGTCTGATGTCTTGTATTGCTCTCCCGAGACAATAGTCGATTTAAATTTATGGGCTGTGTAAATAGAATCGGCAACAATAGAGGCAATGCGAGTGGTAATTGAATCTATGATGTAGGGCTGCTTTGGAGCAACAAAGTATTTTACTGTAGCCCTCTTTTTTTTCTTCGGAACAATCTCATAACTGGTTTCGGCATCAAACCAGCCATTGTTCCAATAATAAGCTCTCAGTCTGTCAGCCGACTTTTGTAAAAGATCTTCTTTTACAATAGCAGGCGGTTCGCCGGTTTCCATCATCCATTGGTTGATGTTGACATAAATATTTCCGAGCCTTACTACTTGTTTTTCCGAAAGAACATCGGACAACCACTTTTTTCGACCCGGTTTTTTATGCAGCCAGAACTGGAAAGTAGAATCCGGTTTGGGATTCGCAAGATTGTAAAGGTAAAGTTGTAGTGGAAGCCCTAGAAACTTTTGATTAGGTTCCTGGTACAGTTGGTTATATATTTTCTTATCAGAAATTTCTTCGTCGTCAACAAAAATGGAATTTTTGGTGAGTAAATTTTGGTCGTCCGGAACTCTTTTGACCGCATTACACGAGTAAAGAAGAATAAGGAAGAAAATTAATGATATTTTTGCCCCGAAGTGTCTCAAGTATCCGATTTAAAGTCATCAAAAATACAACTTTGGTATGTTTAGCAAAAGCCAAATCA
>JBAVJE010000179.1:0-2967 GCA_049687615.1 Salinimicrobium sp.
CCCTAAACTGTATTACCTCGAGCACATCTGGTCTTAAAAGGCTATAGACAAAAACCACGTTGAGCGTGATAAAAGCAGCAGCGGTTTTGTAGTTCTTCTGTATCATTGAAAATGCGAGCACAAGACAGATCACTGCTAAAATCCCGTAGACCGTCCTGTTCTGAACCAGAAAAACTATAGAAACCGCAATGCCGCCACCAACGAGGGTACCGTAAAGACGTTGTTTAAACCTGTCATGGGTGAGTGCATAGCCGGGTCTCATAATTACCAGGGTGGTAAGCAGGATCCAGTAAGAATTTTGAAAATCAAAAATCTTCCCTAGAAAAAAGCCTGCGACCAAAGTGACAGTAAGCCTTAGGGAATGCCTGAAGATTGGACTTTTAAAGTCAAGATTGTCAATCAAGGTCTTGAAATCATAATCTTGAGTAGTCAAAAATCTTGCGGCATCCTTTCTTCTGGGTTTGAAATCTATCCTGCCCTCCCAGTCACGAAGCAAGCGTTCTATCGAAAGGATCTTTTGAAATTGTTTTTCCTTAAAGACCAGCAAGTTTCTGTACACGACCAGGGAATTGCGCTCTTCCGGAAGTTTAGCCATCTTTTCAAGTTCTTGAAAACTTGTCCACACCTTCTCCTTTTGTGCCAGCAGTTTTTTATTCGGGACATAACTCCGTTCATTATTCCAGACTTCGGCAATACGTCTCAATTGAATCGCCATAAGATTATTCCACTCTCTTACGGGCTCCAGCCTATCCTCCTGTTCCCGGAACAGCTCCCGCATCTTTTCGGGATTAACCGGGTTAGCCATTCCCAGCTCCAGAATATCTACAAGCTCCATGAAGATGAGCAGTTTTTTTCTTACCACCCGAGATCTTCCGAAGTTCCTTCGCCTGCTAATGACCAATTCCCGAAGAGTTTCATGTTTTTCATTAAGATTTATTTGCAGATCAAAAAGTTCTTTTTGATACTGCTCCTCTTTTGAGGCTTCTTCGATAAGTAGATTATTTCTGGCTTCAAGATAATCTGCGGTGAGCTCAAAGGCTTCAGCTAAAAGTGCTTCGGTCTCTTTCTTACGTCTCAACCAGTGCATGACGGCGATCAACCCAAGATACCAGACCCCGCCTAAGCCTATGAGTAAAGCGTGTTCCAATACACTACTTTTAGAAGAAACATTTGCCAGGCTCAACACCACCGAAAAAAGTCCTGAAAACGAGATAAGGGATGCCCGGAATCCATAGACCGAGATCATGGAAAACATGAATATGAGCAGTGCCAGCACCGGCACGAAGAAAAATCCTGCCCTGGCAGCATACCCGGCGATGATGGCCGCAAGAACAGCCATTAAAACAGAAAACGAAACCCCGACCATCCTGCGATGAAAACTCCCCGGAACATCACTGGGTGAGCTAAGCAAAACTCCAACCGTCATAGGAATTCCCAGGACAATGGCATCGAAATATCCCGTTATGATCAGCGGGGTGATAGCGGCGATACCAAACCTGATGCCTTTAGCATAGTCGCCTGTCTTTAATAGCCCAAAAAAAGAAGTTATATGCTGCTGAGGTTTCAAAAAGGGTAAATTTTTAATTGCCTACAAAGCTATAGTTTTTACTGACTTTCCGGGCAAAAAACCTGCTTTTGGTATACTTCCGAAACAATTTAACCTTTAATTAGTAAAAGCGCTTTGGTGAAGGATGTCGATGATTGTAATTTTAGAAAAAAGGGATTTCAACCGATTTTCAGTAGAGTTTTCCCTGCAATTACAAAAAATTAAAAATGAAAAATATGAAGATTTTGATGGTTTTGACCTCTCATGGAGAACTTGGAGATACAGGCCGTAAGACCGGTTTCTGGGTTGAAGAATTTGCCGCACCTTATTATGTTTTTGCCGATGCCGGGGCTAAGGTTACTTTGACCTCCCCAAAAGGTAAGAAACCACCTATTGATCCCTCCAGTACAAAAGAGGATGCTCAAACAGAAGCCACAAAACGCTTTGATGCCGATGCGGAATTACAGGAAAAGCTGGCCTCTACCATAAAAATGGAAGATATTGATTCTGATGATTATGACGCGATATTCTACCCCGGTGGTCATGGGCCTGTTTGGGATCTTCCCAACAATCTTAAGTCTATCTCCCTCATTGAAGAATTTAACGCCAAGATGAAGCCAATGGCCTTTGTGTGCCACGCACCTGCTGTTTTAGCAAATGTCGAAGATCACAAAGAACCGCTGGTGAGAGGGAAGAATGTAACCGGGTTCACCAATTCTGAAGAAGAAGCGGTAGGCCTTACAGATGTTATGCCTTTTCTTGTGGAGGATAAAATGAATCAATTAGGGGCTAACTTTAGCAAAGGCGACGACTGGAGCTCTTATGTGATGATAGATGGAAATTTAATCACCGGCCAAAATCCTGCTTCTTCTGAAAAAGCTGCACGTGAGCTTTTACTGATGTTGAAAAAACAGGTCTGAAAAATGGCTAATCCTGAATCTGTACGCAGTGTAGCAAAAGTGATACAGGAGCACGAGGCCTCGGGCAAGTATTTTAATGTTGACGGCATTAAAACTTTTGCCCTGAGTTATGGCCGGGGCGAACCTGTACTATGTATTCACGGCGTTCCTACTTCCTCGTTTCTTTACCGAAAAACGCTTACCTCCCTCTCAAAAAAGGGTTATAAAGGTGTGAGCATAGATCTCCCCGGTTTCGGTTTGACCGACCGGCCTACAGATTTTGAATACAGCTTTTCCAACCTGGCAGATTTTTTATACAAGGCTATAAAAGCGCTTCGCCTAAAAAACTTTCATCTGGTAGTTCACGACGTAGGCGGTCCAATTGGGTTTGCACTCGCGGCCAGGCATTCTAATCGCATTTTATCTCTAAGCATCCTCAACACCTGGATTGATGTAGTGAATTTTAGAAAGCCTATGGTCATGAAGCCTTTTAATAATAAAATTACGGGGGAAGCCGAACTT
>JBAVJE010000180.1:0-31649 GCA_049687615.1 Salinimicrobium sp.
GCCTCGCCAAGAATCGAACTTGGATCTAAAGTTTAGGAAACTTCTATTCTATCCATTGAACTACGAGGCCAAAATGGTGAAGCCATGAATCTTCAAAACTTGTCCATGACTGCAGGGCGCAAATTTAAAAACTTCCATCAAGTTTTACCACCACAAGAGCGGTTTTTTAATAAATCATGTAAAAAACTGCTTTTTAAATCTTTAGAGAAAATTTTCTACATTTAGTAAAACTTCAAAAAATGAAAAAAATTAGCCTCTTCTTTCTCTTCTCTTTTTTCTGTGTGCTTCTGGAGGCGCAGGAATATCTCCCTCAAAATGATGATTTTGCGCACACATTTTCCATAGTCGCAAAAGATACTGCTACCGGCGAAATGGCCGTGGGCGTTCAAAGCCATTGGTTTTCTGTGGGCACTTCGGTACCATGGGCGAAGTCGGGCGTGGGAGTGGTTGCCACTCAAAGTTTTGTGAATCCGGCTTACGGACCAAACGGGCTCGAGCTTATGGAGCAGGGAAAATCGGCTTCTGAAGCGCTGGGAATTTTAGTCGCCCAGGATGAAGGAAAAGATTTCAGACAAGTGGCATTTTTGGACGCTCAGGGAAATGCAGCAGCTTACACCGGAGAGAAATGTGTCAAATATGCTTCTGACATTACAGACAAAAACTTTTCTGTGCAGGCAAATATGATGCTAAACGACAAGGTGGTGCCGGCCATGGAACTGGCATTCCTTCAGCATAAAGACCTTCCTCTGGCCGAAAGAGTGCTGGAAGTACTCAAAGCCGCCCAGGAAGCCGGAGGTGATATCCGCGGAAGACAATCTGCAGCTTTACTTGTGGTAGGTCCAGAAAAAGTAGAAAATCCATGGGAGGACAAAAAGATCAATTTGAGGGTTGATGACAGCAGAGAGCCGCTGGTAGAACTGGAGCGCCTGCTGAAAGTCGCTAGAGCCTACGAATTTATGAATAGGGGCGATTTGGCCGTCGAAAAGAACGACATGCAGGATGCATTAAAGCAGTATGGGAATGCCATGAAACTCTTTCCGGAAAATCTGGAAATGAAATACTGGACTGCTGTGGCACTTGCCAACAGCGGAAAAATGCAAGAGGCTTTGCCACTATTCAGCGACATCTTCAGCAAAGATGATAACTGGAAAGACATGACCCGAAGGTTACCAGCTTCAGGCCTATTAACCGTTTCAAAAGAAGAAATACAACAAATTTTAGATCAATAATACCGCTATGAAAACAAAAATGACATTATTAGGATTAGGACTGCTTCTAATGACAGCCTGTAAAGATGAACAAAAAGAAGCCGTTGCCGAACCGGCCGCCACTCCAACCGAAGAAAGGCAGGTAACTGCCGATAGTGTTAAGATAAATCCTGCTCACGGTCTCCCCGGCCATACGTGCGAATTGCCTGTAGGTGCCCCGCTAAATTCGGCTACTGCGAAAGCGACGCCTGTAAAGAAACAACCTTCAACATCGGTATCACCAATAAGAATAGATCAGCGGCCCGAGTTGAACCCGCCGCACGGCGAGCCGTACCATGATTGCTCTATTCCGGTTGGCGGGAAGCTCAAAAAAAGTTAGGAGTGATTCGGCTACCGAAAAAGGAATAAGCCCCTCTTTTATAAAGCAAATGAATAATGTAACAATGACACTTAACTGTTGAGCGAAAGAGGTTTCAAAAATGCAATTTTTGAAACCTCTTTCAGAAGACTGAAGTATTTACATGTTTTTGAAGTATTGACCGATTTGAACAAAAATAAATAATTATATATAAACCCTTTATTTTCAGTAGATTGAAGAGGTGATTGACATATAATAATCTTTGCGCAGGTATAAAGAACAGTCTTTGCACCAGTATAATTTCAATTTTAACGCTCCTGCCCAAAGTGGCAGGCAAAAAAATTAAAAGAACAAACACATGAAAGTTTTAGTTATTGGAGCAGGAAATATGGGCTTAACCTATGCAGAAGGAATGGCTTCTTCCACCTTTTTGAACCGCCGCAAGCTTATGGTCTTTGATGTATCGCCAGATAAGATCATCTCCCTGAAGGAAATGGGACTTTTTGACGTGCATGAAAAGCTGGAGGATGCACTACCAAAAGCCGATGTGGTTTTTCTTGCGGTAAAACCTTACCATAGTGAAGAGCTGTTTCAAAAAATGAAGCCCATGATGAACCAGGAACAAATCGCGGTTTCTTTAATGGCCGGAGTAACGATTGAAACTATTCAGGAGGGTCTCGGCATCAAGAAAGTGGTGCGAACCATGCCAAACCTGCCCGCCCAGGTAGGAAAAGGAGTGACTTCTTATACCGAATCTGATGAAGTGTCAAGAGTGGAGTTGCTAATGATAAGAAATCTTCTGGACACCACAGGGGAATCTATTCATGTGAAAAATCAGAATTTTATTGATGCCTCTACAGGGATATCGGGTAGTGGTCCGGCTTATGTTTTTTATTTTATGAACTCTATGCTGGAAGCCGCCTTGAAAATGGGCTTTTCAGAAAACGATTCCCGAATCCTTGTAAGTCAGACTTTTGAAGGTGCGGTAGAACTTTTCAACCGCAATGACCTCTCCCCTACGCTTTGGATGGACCGTGTCGCTTCAAAAGGAGGAACCACGCGTGCAGCCCTCGACTCAATGGATGACAACAACGTAAAAGAATTAATTAAAGAAGCCGCCTATGCAGCTTTTAGCCGTGCGGTTGAGCTGGGAGAAGAAGATTAATTAATTCGGAAAGATAAAATTTTAAAAAGCCTGACAGTTATAAAGCTGTCAGGCTTTTTTTGTCTTGTCTCCATTCGCCGAACAACCGAAGGAATAAGCTTCCTCTAATGAAAAGTAATCCAAATTAAGATTTGTAGGTATTGCGGCATCTTCCTGAAATAAATATATTATATTTTTGCGATCTTAACCGGAGGTACTATTAATCCGGTTTTTGGAAAGTAATACAGATTGTTTAGACCACAATGATGAACGACAAAACAGGGCAAAAGGAACTTCCTAAACGCCTTTTCGACTGCCTCAGCTATCAACTTAAAAATTTTCCTCTGCCCGATATGCTGGCTGCCAAGGAAAAGGGAGAATGGAAAAAGCACAGCACCAGGGAAGTTAGTGAGAAAGTAAACCAGATTAGCGCTTCTCTTCTTAACATGGGCATTTCGGGAGGTGATAGCGCAATTGAAGGAAAAGATAAAGTAGGGATCTTGGGCCAGAACTGTCCCGAATGGATGATGGTTGACATGGCTATCCAGCAAATTGGCGCAGTGTCTGTTCCGGTTTACCCCAACATCAACAATAACGAACTGAAATTTATTCTACAGGACGCCAACGTTAAAATGATCTTTGTAGGTAACACCTCTCTTTTTAAAAAGCTGGCCGAAATCAAAGATGAATTACCGGCTTTAAAGAATATCTTTTCATTCGAAAATGTAGTTGGCATTCCTCAATTAAAGGAATTGATGGTTGATCAATCGGCAGATATAAAAATGCAGTTGAACAAGCAACGGGATGCTGTAAAAGAAACAGATCTTGCGACCATTCTCTATACTTCAGGCACAACCGGAACACCAAAAGGTGTTATGCTGTCCCACCGCAATATTCTCAGCAACTCCCAGGGCGCTGCAGATGTTATTCAGGAGGTAGGGGTAAAAGGCAAGAGAGTGATAAGCTTCCTGCCACTAAATCATGCCTTTGAACGAATGGCGACCTATTGCTTCTTTTACAGTGGTGCGGCGGTGTATTATGCAGAAAGCATGGATAAATTAGGAGCGAACCTAAAGGAAGTAAAACCTACCCTTTTTACCACAGTTCCAAGGCTTCTGGAGAAGATTTACGAAGGCATTCTCGCGAAAGGCAATGAACAGAAGGGAGTAAAGAAAAAACTTTTCTTCTGGGCTCTTAATCTGGCAGAAAATTTTGAGATCAATAAAAGTCAAAGCCTTAGTTATAGATTGCAGCTTCGTATAGCCAATAAACTTATTTTCAGTAAATGGAGAGAGGCTTTGGGTGGGGAAGTAAAATCGATCATCACCGGAGCCGCTGCATGCCAGGTAAGACTACTCCGTATTTTCACTGCGGCAGAAATTATTATCCAGGAGGGATATGGTCTAACAGAAGCTTCGCCAATCATTAGCGGAAACCGCTACAGTGAAAAGAACAGGATGTTTGGGACCGTAGGACCATTGCTGAAGGATATCGAGATAAGAATAGCAGATGACGGGGAAATTCTTTGTAAGGGCCCGAATGTCATGATGGGTTATTACAAACGCCCAGACCTTACTGAAGAGGTTTTAGAAGGCGAATGGCTGCGTACCGGAGACATTGGTCGTTTGATTGACCGCAAATTTCTGAAGATCACTGACAGAAAGAAAGAGTTGATCAAGACCAGTGGTGGGAAGTATGTAGCACCTCAGCCCATTGAGAACAAAATGGTTGAGAGCCCCTGGATCGAGCAAATCATGGTAGTTGGGGAATTTCAGAAATTTGTAGGCGCCCTGGTGGTGCCGGCTTTCGAAGCCCTCAAAAAGTGGTATATCGAACAGGAATTGCCCTATCCCGGCAATGATAAAGTTTTACAGGAAAGTGAAGCACTAAAATTAATTAGTGCATCTGTCACCCATTTCAACCAGAATTTCAATCCCGTAGAACAAATCAAGAAATTCCGTCTAATCCCGAACGAATGGACCATTGAAGGCGGCGAATTAACTCCGACCCTTAAGCTGAAAAGGAGAACTATAATAGAAAAATACGAGCATTTTATAAATTCTATCTACAATTAGAAACGGATCAATCACACAAGTTGTGTGTGAATTGAAATAATAGTTTGATTTTTGTTTCTTAAAACAGAAAGCATTGGATCATTTAATACCATTGCAAACACGATTACATTAAACTACAGATCAATTCTAAATTACTTTATCAATAGAAGCACAAACGCTTCAGCAGAATCTTTTAATGCCAAAATAAAAGCATTTAGAGCTCAGTTTAGAGGAGTGAAAAATGTAGAATTCTTCCTCTATAGGTTGACTACAATTTTTGTTTAAACACAACAATTAGGCTTGATCCCATATATACCATAGCCATATTTACAAAATACAAAAACCCCACATTTTCATGCGGGGCTCTGCTTTGCTCCTCCTCTTGGGTTTCCCTCGACTAAAGCTCGGGATAAACTTCTCGCCCAAAATATATTCTATAAAAAAATGCCATCGTAAAGATGGCATTTTAGAAGCTCCTCCTCTTGGGCTCGAACCAAGGACCCTCTGATTAACAGTCAGATGCTCTAACCAACTGAGCTAAGGAGGAATTTCAATATGTCTTTAGTGTCATTTTAAAAGGTCACTAATACCTTTTTATTCTTGCTCCTCCTCTTGGGCTCCCCTCATCTCTCGCTCGGGACAGGCTTCTCGCCCAAAAGAAAATTCAACTTTCAAAATTTGCTCCTCCTCTTGGGCTCGAACCAAGGACCCTCTGATTAACAGTCAGATGCTCTAACCAACTGAGCTAAGGAGGAATGTTGTAATCAATTTTGCGGTTGCAAATATATGCTTATTTTTAAATTTCCACTAAATATTCAGCTAAAAAAAGAACAGAATTTACCGCAATTTTTTCGGGGGAGAAATTCAATCCTTAAATTCCTGTGTTACAGCCGTCATAATCAATAACCGACTGGTACTGTTCCAGATAATCGATAAGATACTCTGCAGTTGTTTTCTCCCAGGTCTTGGACGGAGTTCCGAAGAAAGGCTGGTACACATTGGAGATATAGTCGTTTAGTGCCACCACCAGCTCCTCTTCATCTCCCATAACATCTCCCGACGCATCATAAACATAAACTTCAGCTCCCGATCTTTTTAACTGCAGTCCAGAATACGCTAAAGCATTTGCGCCCGAGGCCTTTAAAAAAGCTTTAATCTCGCCTACGCTCATATTAAAGGAATCAAGACCGTTTCCGAAGGGATCTATCGTATAAATATCAAAAGGAGTAATTGCGCCGTAATCCAATCCAGATCTAATCCCTCCATAATTTTGAAAAACAATATCGGCATTAGTAATGCTCCTCAATGCATCTGTATAAAAGCAGCCGGTTTCGTGGGAAGTGTGGTCCTGCAGCGATGTGCCAATTTCCTCAAAAAATTCCGGTTTGTTGTTATATTCTGCTATATCAGATTTTAATTCCTCGTCTTCCAGGGTGCTTTCGTCGAGATCGATTAATTTATAGTCGTAATCTACGATAGTTCCGTTTTGAACAGATAACCTAAGTCGGGTCATATTTTCTAAATTAGAACCAGATTGTATCATGTGTTTGCCGTTGACCGTCTCATCATAGATCGCATGATTATGACCGCCAATGACAAGATCTACAAAATCATGCTGTTCCAGGATCTTTCTATCACCATATTTTCCATAGTGCGTAAGCGCCACAACAAGGTCTGCATTTTTAACAGTTTCGCTGTTTCTATAATCACCCACTGCGTCGAGCCCTTCTGAAAATTCAAGACCTTTTACCTTTTTTGGGTGGGAAAGCGGAGTATTATCGGGAGAGCCCGTCTCCACCACTCCAATAAAAGCGATCTCAAAACCATCTTTTTCAATGTTCACTTCACCCTGTGGGATATCCAAATTACCATTTTCTAACTGCACATTAGCGCATAAGAACGGGAAAGATGCCTGTTGCATTCGGTTATTCAGGATCTCCTGCCCGTAATCGAACTCGTGGTTCCCCAGCGCACTCACATCCATGCCTGCCTTTCCCATAAGATCAACTATAGGAAAACCTTTTTCTGAATGATAGTCTACAATAGGATTTCCGGAGAAAATATCGCCGCCCGAGACAAAGAAAACCTGAGATTCGGTTTCTTTTTCTTTATCTATAATCGCTTTGATCTTCGCAAAATTGTTGATCCTTCCATGCAGATCATTGATCGTAAAAATTACTATAGATTCTGTTTGCCTCTTAAAAAGGGCAAAAACTTCCATGTCTTTTTTAGCCTCTACCTCTATTGGATTCTCATCTCCCGAAATATCACCGTCCCAACCGTCAAATTCCCAGCCTTTGGCAGGAACTGCAGTAAGTTCAATGAGCTCCCCTGCCACATAATCTGCTTCTGAAGGAGATATTTGCCCACCTTCTTCAGGTTTTGCCAAAGCGGTAAGGGAAAAGGTCTTTGCCGGAGGGGTTGCAGGATCGTTTGTAGAACAGGAAAAGGAAATGAGCAACATCAGGAAAGGAATCAGCCTGAGAACTCTTACTGGGGCCTCAAAAAAGCCTTTTTTAGGAAAGTTTGATTTCATCTTTTTAAAAAAGGCTGAAAAATGTCATTTTCCAGCCTTGATATTTTATAATTAATGGAAGGACATTTTATTCAAATAACCAACGGTAAAGGTCATTCCCGTTAGCGAAAAGCACCAAAGCGATAAGAATAATAAAACCAACCAGCTGAGCGTACTCCATAAATTTTTCGTTTGGTTTTCTACCGGTGATCATCTCGTAGAGCAGAAACATCACGTGCCCTCCATCTAAAGCCGGAATAGGCAGAATATTCATAAACGCAAGAATGATGGAAATAAAGGCGGTGGTCATCCAGAAAGCCTGCCAGTTCCACACGTCGGGAAACAAACCTCCAATAGCACCAAAGCCTCCTACCTGGGTAGCACCCTTTTTGGTGAATACATATTCGAACTGGGCCACGTAATCGTGCAGCGTCCAGTAAGCAAGATCAAAGCCCTTGGTCACACTTTGAGCCAGAGAATATTTTTCATGACTTATGTTGATCTCCTTCTCGGGGGCAATTCCTATTAAACCTTCAGCATCGGGCGTAACAGAGATATTAAGCAACTCCTCATTTAGGCCATCTTTCGGGTCATCATTGAGTTCAATGCCTTTATATTCGCCGCCACGTTTAATGATTAACTCTAAAGGATTTTCCGGATTTCCACTAATCTCCCTGGTCAACTCATGCCAGTATCCTATCTCCACATTATTAACAGAGATGATTTGATCACCGGGTTTCAACCCAGCAAGATCTGCCGGACTCCCTTCAATAATCGTATCCAGAACAGGATAAGCGATGGGAATAAAAGGTTGCATCACGCCCTGTTCAAACATTTCTGAGCCAATGTTTTCGGGAACATCTATAGTTTCCTTCTGCCCGGATTCATGTCTTACAGTCACATTTTTAACATCTCTCAAGAAAAGATATTTATTGATGTCAATGCTGTTCTTGAGCTCTTTCCCGTTTACCTCAAGCACCTGATCTCCATTTCGAAATCCAAATTCCTGAAAAGTATCGTCTACCGCAAAACCATTAGGCATATCACCAGGCGCAATATAGGGGCTGCCCCATACGAACATTACCATCATGTAGATGAAGAACCCGAGAACAATATTTACCGTCACCCCGCCTACCATTACGATAAGCCTTTGCCATGCAGGTTTGCTTCGGAATTCCCACGGCTTTGCCGGCTGGGCCATCTGCTCACGGTCCATGCTTTCGTCAATCATTCCGGCGATTTTCACATAACCTCCCAGCGGAAGCCAGCCAATCCCATAGACCGTATTCCCTATCTTCTTCTTTAAAAGGGCAAATTTGACATCAAAAAAGAGAAAGAATTTCTCCACCCTTATTTTGAAAAGCTTGGCCGGTACAAAATGTCCTAACTCATGCAATACGATGAGGATAGATAAGCTTAATATTAATTGAAGGGCTTTTATTAAAAATGGATCCATAGCAATTTTGGAAATTAAAAATCCGCACAAAAGTAATCTTTTAAAGGTTGCCAAAAAAGTATTAGAAGCTCAGTCCATAACGAAGGTAGAATTTTTGCAGCCCGAGGCATTAATAATTGACTATTAGAATTGTAATTTTGTGTAAATTTTAGTTTATGCTCCGTTTTTTCGCGAAATATAAGTTCTTCGGAATATTCATGTTGGTGCTTTCTGCAATCATCATGACAATTATTTACAGCCTGTTAAAACCTAAAGAAACTCTGCCGGTCTATCAACCAAGCATGGTAAGCACCGAACTTGTAGATTCTACCGTGCAGGAAGTACGAAAATACCATACGATCAAAGATTTTAAACTGGTGAATCAAAATGGAGACACCATCACTCAGGACGACTATAAAGACAAGATCTACGTAGCCGATTTCTTTTTTACAACCTGCCAGACCATCTGCCCTATCATGACAGATCATATGATCAAAATTCAGGAACACACCAAGAACGACCCCGATGTTCTGTTACTCTCTCACTCTGTTATCCCTGTGGCCGACAGTGTTCCGCAGTTAAAGAAATATGCCCTGGAAAAAGGTGTGAACGATGAAAAATGGAATCTGGTCACAGGAGACAAAAAACAGATCTACGATCTGGCCAGAAAATCTTATCTCGCCGCGAAAACCCAGGGTGATGCGGGGCCGTTCGACATGATACATACCGAGAATTTCGTATTGGTAGATAAAGAGAAAAGAATTCGGGGCTTCTATGACGGCACCGATCCCGATGCCATCGACGATCTTCTGCATGACATAGAGATCCTTGAAAAAGAGTGAAATTTTTTGATACAAATTTTGGTATTTTCTGATAAGAATCAGGTTTAAGACAATTATCTCTTGTTTTATTCTCGCAAGTTTTTGTAATCCTGAATTTTGCCTTACTTTTGTCTTGTTTAAAATGAATCTAAATAAACATTGAGGACAACAATTGCAGATTTAAAGCGGGGCCAGCGAGGCATCATTAAAGAGTTTTCTGTAGAATCTATTCCACTAAAGCTTCTGGAAATGGGATGTCTCCCGGGCAATGAAGTGGAGCTGGTACAAACCGCCCCATTTAAAGATCCAATGTATCTCAATATCAACGGCAGCCATCTTGCCATTCGCAAAGAGACAGCCTCTTGTGTTGAAATAGAAATCATTCCCTAGAAATGGCCAAACAGATAAATGTCGCGTTGATCGGGAATCCCAATACCGGGAAAACTTCTGTATTTAATCAACTTACGGGTTTGAATCAGCAGGTAGGGAATTACCCTGGGATCACGGTTGAAAAGAAGGAAGGGATTGCTAAACTGGGAAGAAATGTCAAGGCCCATATCATTGACCTTCCCGGCACCTACAGCCTTAACGCATCTTCACTGGATGAAAACGTGGTCATTGACCTACTTCTCAATAAAAATGATAAAGATTATCCCGATGTGGCAGTCGTAGTAAGCGACGTGGAAAATCTAAAGCGTAATTTACTGCTATTCACTCAGATCAAAGATCTCGAAATCCCCACCATTCTGGTCATCAACATGGCCGACAGGATGAGCAGAAAAGGAATTTCACTGGATATTCCTCAGCTCGAAAAGGATCTTAAGACAAGAATTGCCCTGGTAAGTGCCCGTAAAAAGACAGGCATTGAAGAACTCAAGGAGCTTATACTCGACTACCGTCATATTTCTACCGAGCCCTGCCTTAATGCTTCGGTAATGGATCCTTCCTATTTTGATAAACTTAGGACAGCTTTTCCAAATCAGTCTTTATATAAGTTATGGCTTGTGATAACCCATGACGTGAACTTTGGGATTATGGACAGGAATTCTCCTGAACATCGGGAGGATTTCAACACAAAAGATGAAGCCAGTCTTAAACGCATGCAGCAGAAGGAGACCATCTTAAGATACCAGTTCATCAATGGAACCCTTAAAAAAACGATGACCGTTGATGTTAATGCCGCCAAGGGTTTGAGGGCTAATTTGGATAAAATCCTCACCCATAAGATCTTTGGGTATTTGATCTTCTTCGGAATACTTCTGCTTATCTTCCAGGCAATCTACAACTGGTCCAGCTATCCAATGGATTTGATAGATGACTTATTTGTCGTGCTTAGCGAAATAGTAAAAAGTACATTACCGGCAGGTTCCTTCACAAACTTAATTGCCGAAGGTATTATTCCGGGATTGGGAGGTATTGCCATCTTTATTCCTCAAATAGCATTCCTCTTCCTTTTCATTTCTCTTCTAGAAGAAAGTGGTTATATGAGTCGGGTCGTTTTCCTTATGGATCGCAGTATGAGAAAATTCGGTCTAAGCGGAAAAAGTGTAGTCCCTCTTGTGTCGGGGACTGCCTGTGCTATCCCGGCCGTTATGGCTTCCAGAAATATAGAAGACTGGAAAGAACGCCTCATCACCATTCTGGTCGTACCGTTTACGACCTGTTCTGCCAGACTTCCGGTTTACCTTATCATCATAGCGCTTGTAATTCCCAACGAGTCCTTCATGGGCTTTAATTTACAAGGCCTTACGCTTATGTTGCTCTACCTGCTTGGTTTTACCATGGCGATTTTTTCGGCCTGGGCCCTCAATAAAATACTTAAATTAAAGAGTCAATCTTATTTTGTGATCGAAATGCCCAACTATAAGATGCCAATGTTGAAGAACGTGGCCATAAATGTGGTCGAAAAGACCAAGTCATTTGTCTTGGGTGCCGGAAAGATCATTCTAGCGATTTCAGTCATTCTGTGGGTACTCGCCAGTTACGGTCCCGGTGAAAATTTTGAGAATGCCGAAGAAATTGTAAAAGCCGGATATGATGGCGATTTTGTGCCGAAAGATGAATTAAACAATAAAATAGCATCTTATAAATTGCAACATTCATACATCGGAAATGTTGGGAAAGCAATTGAACCTGTGGTAACGCCACTTGGTTACGATTGGAAAGTCGGCATAGCTATTGTAAGTTCTTTTGCAGCACGGGAAGTTTTTGTGGGTACCCTTGCCACTATTTATTCCGTAGGAAGCGACGAAGAAGAATCTATAAAGGCTAAAATGTCTTCGGAAACCAATGAGATTCTTGGCGGGCCCCTGTTCACCTTCGCGAGCGGTGTTAGTTTGTTGTTGTTTTACGCTTTTGCGATGCAGTGCATGAGTACGCTGGCCATAGTAAAACGCGAAACCAATTCCTGGAAATGGCCGCTGTACCAATTGATCAGTATGACAACTATAGCCTATTTGGTTGCATTAGCTGCCTTCCAGATTTTAAAGTAATTTAAAGATAAGACCATGATGCAAACAATTCAGGAAATACTCGTCTTTATCACCTTTATCCTTGCGGTGGGATACGTAATCACCAGGTTTATATATAAACCGGCATTTATCTTCGGAGATAATAAAAACAAATCTAGCTGCGGAAGTGGTTGTGACAGTTGCCATTAATCCTGTTTCGAAGCAGACGCAGTAAAACTAAGACAATATTCTTCAGGAGCTATTCCCTTCGCAGTTTCTGGATATGGTCTTAGATTATAAACCAACATTTGAAAATCTCTAGCCAGTGGGAACTCTGCTCCCTCACCAGATATAGCAACTTCTTTTTCAAGATACCTTCCGCCAACAGTAATTCCCAGCAATACTTTTGCTTCCCCGGGCCATATACAGGTTACCTGTTTAGGACAACGTGAATCTGATATTACTTTCAGAAATTTTACTGCTACCCGATCAAATTGGGATTCCTGCCCCAATTGAAGCTCTGTACTTATTTGTATTATTTCTTCCTGTGGCTTGTCCTGCGCAAAAAGCAGAAAAGGCAAGCAGAAAAAACTCAGTAATATTATGTTCTCTTTCATATTATAAAGACGGTGAAGATAAGCCAACGTGACAAATTATGACAGCCCTACATCCAGGCTCATCATGATGACGAAGCCACCAATAAAACCTAAGGTCGCAATATCTGTAAACTTTTCCTGCTGCGATTCGGGAATTACCTCCTCCACTACCACGAAGATCATCGCCCCTGCGGCGAAGCATAGCGCATAAGGAAGAATAGGTTGAAAGGTCATCACCGCCCAGGCACCTAAAACTGCTGCTACAGGTTCTACGATTGCCGAGAGCTGCCCGAAATTAAAACTTTTCCACCTGCTTAGTCCCTGCCCCCTTAAAGGCATGGCTACTGCAAAACCTTCAGGGAAGTTTTGAAGACCAATCCCTATTGCCAAAGCAACCGCGCCCCCAATACTTGCATTTTCCAATCCCATCGCAGCACCACCGAATAATACTCCTATAGCCAGACCCTCAGGAATGTTGTGAAGAGTAATTGCAAGGGTAAGTAAAACGGAACGGTGCCAGGGTGTCTTTATTCCTTCTTTTTGGCTCATTTTAAAGTTCACGTGCAGGTGAGGCAGCACCTTATCAAGTGCAAAAATAAAAAGGGCTCCTAAGGTAAAACCGACCACCGCAGGTATCACTTTTTGAAAACCTTCACCCGGACTCATTTCTATACCCGGTGCCAGTAGACTCCAAAAGCTGGCTGCGACCATTACTCCCCCGGTAAAACCTAACATGCCGTCAAAAATGGCCCGGTTCATCTTCTTAAAGAAGAAAACAAGCGAAGCGCCAAGCGCGGTAAGTCCCCAGGTGAACAAGGTAGCGTAGAGTGCCGCAAGAACGGGATCAATAGATCCCATATATTCAATTACATTCTTCATTTATTCTGTTTTTTGATCATGCTATGAACACCGGAATATTTACTCTATGCCTCACACTGTCCACTGTGGTTCCAAAAATGAGATCCTTAAAAAAGGTATGCCCGTGACTTCCCATCACCAGCAAGTCATATTCACCTGCATTGATGATCTTGGGCAGGGCTTTTTTGGGAAGTCCAAAGCCTAATTCCACATCAATTTTGTAACCCTGTTTTTCTAATTCGGCTTTATAATCTTTGAGAAATTTCTTATCACTTGAAGTCTCAAAATCTTTGATTTGATTGCCATAGATTAGCGCGCCCGGCGTCTCCACTACATGTACTAATGTATACACAGCTTTTTTGCCTCCAATTTGCAAGGCAGAAGCAACGCTTTTCCTGTCTGAAGTTGAAAAATCCACTCCAATGGCTATTTTTTTATAGGACTTGGGAAGTGCGATATCGCCAATTTCCGAAGAAGAAATGTGAGGCACCATGTGCTCTTCTCTTTTCTTCATTAAACCCTTGATCATTGGCCAAAAGGTAATAAAAAGAAGCAACAGCGCAGCGGCCACAACAACAGGCACTACAAAAATCCAGATATAAACGGGATTATCAGAAGTCTTAAGCCAACCGGTGACCTCATCCAAAACCAGCTTCGCGTTCAATACCACGATCACTAGTGTGATGAGCCATGAAGCAGTAATTATCGGCCATTTTATTTGATAGCCTTTCATTAATTTTTTGTCGCTCACAAAGTGTATTAAAGGAATGACGGCGAAGCCCAGCTGTAAACTGAGCACAACCTGGCTTAAAACCAACAGCTCTCCCGTAGCACCTTCCCCAAAGTAGATCACCGTAAAAAGTGCCGGGGCAATTGCTATTAATCTGGTGACCAATCTTCTTACCCATGGCTGAATCCTCAGGTTCAAATAACCTTCCATGACTATTTGACCCGCAAGCGTACCGGTAAGCGTAGAACTTTGGCCTGCAGCAATAAGTGCGAGTGCAAACAAAATTGGCGCCCATGAGCTGCCAAGTAAAGGCTGAAGTAAGGCATGGGCATCCCTAATATCGGCTACTTCATACATTCCACGTTCATAAAAAACTGCCGCTGCCAGGATTAAAATAGCTGCGTTCACAAAAAAGGCAAAATTCAGGGCTATTGCCGAATCTATAAAGTTGAACCTTAATGCCTGTTTAATTCCCCTTCTTGTTGGTCTTATCTTTCGCGTTTGCACCAGTGAAGAATGGAGATATAGATTATGAGGCATTACAGTCGCCCCTATTATTCCTATAGCAATATAAAGGGCACGATCATTTTCGATGATCGGTACAAAACCTGAGACAAGCTCGCCCATGTCTGGGGCAGCAAAGAACATTTCGAGAAAAAAGCATAGCCCAATAACTGCAATAAGAGAGATGATGAAGGCTTCCATTTTACGAATCCCTTTATTCATAAGGAAGAGCAGTAAAAAAGAGTCCAGTACGGTAATGGAAACGCCCCAGCTTAGGGGAATGCCAAAAAGCAGTTCCAGACCAATGGCCATTCCCACCACTTCAGCCAAATCACAAGCTGCAATGGCGATTTCTGCAAGGATGTAAAGCACGAAATTCACAGACCGCGGATACTCATTCCTGGAAGCCTGCGCAAGATCCAGACCGCTCACTATCCCAAGTCGTGTACACAGGCTTTGCAAGAGAAGGGCCATAATATTTGACATAAGAAGCACCCACAGCAGGCTATAACCAAACTGGCTACCACCGGCAATATCTGTGGCCCAGTTTCCGGGATCCATATAGCCCACGCTCACAAGATAAGCAGGCCCCAGGAACGCCATGATCTTTTTCCAGACCGATTTTTTACCCGAAGTCTCTACCGAACCATGAACTTCTTCAAGTGATTTATGAGCTTGCTTATCCATCCTTTTTATTCGGGTTTTATAAAGATATTGGATGCAGATTCCCGGGAAAGAGTAAAAGAATGACCATCAACTTCCACTTCGACGGAATGATCGAAGTCTTCAAAATTTAAGATGCTCAACTTTTTTCCCAGGCTAATCCCATTCTTGTCAAGATATCGCAAAAAATTAGCTGAAGAATCTCTCACTCCGGTACAAATCCCCGTTTGTCCTTCAGAAAGCTCTGAAAGCAGTATCTTTTCTGATGTAGTCATATTTCCATGCCTGTCCGGAATGGGATCTCCATGAGGGTCCTTCCGCGGAAAACCCAGATATTTATCCAGTTCATCTACGAGTTTATCAGATTGGATGTGCTCCAATTGTTCTGCGACTTCATGTACTTCATCCCAGCTGAAATTGAGTTTTTCCACCAGGAAATACTCCCACAACCTGTGCCTTCTTATGATCTCCACAGCAATGGCAGTGCCTTTCTCACTCAATTTTACGCCCTGATATTTCTTGTATTCCACAAGCTTCTTTTTGGATAGCTTTTTAAGCATCTCTGAGACAGACGAGGCTTTGCTTTCCATTTTTTCGGCCAGGGCATTGGTGTTGACGCCTTCGGGAAAGGCTTTTTGAAGATGAAAAATAGTCTTCAGGTAATTTTCTTCGGCTAAACTAATCATGAGGAACTCTCTACTTTTACAAAAGTAAAAAGATATTTTTAGGCATTCCTAAAAATTAAGTTAAAGCGAGCGAAATTAAAGGAGGCCAAAAATGGCATTTTAGAAACCTCTCTCCTTCTGAATTTGTTCGTAAGCTTCCTGTACTCTGCGGAATTTTTCTTCAGCTCCCTTTATATGAGCTTCGTCCATGTGCTGGATCTTGTCCGGGTGATATTTTTTAGCCATGGTCCTGAAAGCCTTTTTCACCTCGGCATCTGTAGCCGATTTTTCGATCTCCAGAATCTGATAAGCATTATCGGTGCTTTTAAAGAACATAGCCTTAATACTACCAAAGTCTTTGACTCCCAGCCTTAGGTAGCGTGCGATATCTTCAATTTTTTGAGCTTCGGCTGCACTTACATGGCCGTCGGCATTAGCTATGCTAAAGAGAAAGTGAACTATTTGGAGTCTTGCGGCATATTGAGTGCGTGACGCCAATAACTGTGCGATCCTCGCTTCATTGAGCTCTCGCTTTTTTATTACTTCATTAAAGGTGCGAAAAATGGCATTTGCACGCTCTTTTCCATAGGCCTGTACGAAGTAAGATCTCACATAATCCAGTTCCTGTTGACTGACTTTTCCATCGGCTTTTATCACAATTGCCGAAAGCGATAACAAATGCAACTCAAATTCTCCGGGAGTAGCTCTTGGCTCCTCGTTAAACATTTTGAAGCCACCTTTTTTGGACGAAGGCATAAGAGTATCAATAAAGCTTCCTATTATAAATCCCAGGATTGCCCCACGAGCGCCATAGAACATTAAGCCGAATACCGCGGCTATCCATTTAACCATCAGATAATTTTTATGCGGCAAAGATAGTATTTTATGCCCTTCTCCCGGAATGCTTTTCCCGGAGATCAATCTCAATAACCCCAACGCTTTATACCTCAGAAATTTAGCCTACTTAACTTTATTTGGTATCTTTGCAGACTAAATCTTAATAAAAATAATTGACATATGTATCCACCAGAATTAGTAAAACCAATGCGCGAAGATTTGACCGGCATTGGGTTTAAAGAATTACATACAGAAGCCGAAGTTGATGAAGCAATCGCCCAAAAAGGAACTACCCTTGTAGTTGTGAATTCGGTTTGTGGTTGTGCAGCGGCAAATGCCAGACCTGCAGCAAGAATTTCGCTTCAAAACAGCAAAACTCCAGATCATTTGGTGACCGTTTTTGCAGGAGTTGATCGTGAAGCTACAGATAAAGCCCGTGACTACATGGTGCCTTTCCCTCCTTCTTCTCCTTCAATGGCGCTTTTCAAAGACGGTGAACTTGTTCACATGCTGGAAAGACACCATATTGAAGGTCGTCCTGCCGAGATGATCGCCGATAATCTCACAGAAGCCTTCAACGAATTCTGTTAAGGACTAAGAATAAATTTTTCTTAAGCTGCTAAAGTCTGACTTTTAGCAGCTTTTTTTTTGGATAGAATCTGTACTTTCAGTTTCTGAAATGGACTGCTGCTGCAGGAGATTCAAGCCTTAAATGTGTTTTTGCCTTATGGAACACAAAAAAAAATATCAGTTTCGCAACTTCATCAATGATCTTCATTTATGGCTGGGAATAGGCAGCGGGATCATCCTCTTTTTGATCTGTCTCAGCGGAAGTATTCTGGTATTTGAAAAAGAAATCAAAGGCCTTTTTTCTGAAAAAATCCAGTTATCCGGCACAGACAAGCCTGTAAAGTCATTAGCTCAACTCAAATGGGAAGTGGAAACCTCAGGTGTAGGAAAACTGCGAAGTCTCATAATTCCCGGTGAAGCCGGATCCTTTTACGAGGTCCAAATAAAGAAATCTGCAGGAGATCGCGGCGGCACTACCTTCTTCCTCAATCCTTATACAGCCGAAATTATAACTCCACCTGCTTCTGCAGCAGATGATTTTATGTTTACCATATTGCGGCTGCATCGCTGGCTGCTCTTTGATACCTCTATTGGCCGCCCAATAGTTGGCATTGCTACCATTATTTTTCTTTTCTTATCCTTTTCGGGATTAATTCTTTGGTTTCCGAAGAAATGGAAATGGAACTGCTTTAAACCGGCATTGACTATCAAGACTAATGCTCATTGGAAAAGGATCATTCACGACCTGCATAATACTCTGGGCTTCTATGTTGCACCTTTTATCATAGTTATTGCGCTCACGGGCCTGTGCTGGTCTTTTGAAGGTTATAGGGACACAGCAGAGGAATTGCTGGGCGCCGAGATTTTTGCGCGGGGCCGCGGTCAAAAACCGGAGGTCGTACCAGCAGGCAAACCGGTAAGAATTGAAACAATATTCGAAATAGTTCGGTCACAATTCCCTCAAAAAGGTGAAATTGAAATCCTTTTCCCAACAAGAAGAAATCCGGTATACAGCATCAGGAAATTTGGTCCCTCTACCTTTACCCCCGCGATGGCAGATCGACTCATTCTTTCGAGCTCGGGGAAGCTTCTATCCAAAGATATTTTCAGAGAAAAACCACTCAATGAAAAAATAGCTTCCCTTATCAAACCTATTCATACAGGGCATATTTTCGGAACATTTTCGAAGGTGCTTTACTTGCTTGTATGCCTTGTTGCGACTAGCCTTCCAGTGACCGGAACAATAATCTGGATCAACAAACTGAAGAAGAAACAACAGCTCCATCAAAGACGATAAATTCCTTGACCAATAGTCTATAACTTCAAATTTGCAGCAGTAGTTGCCCGAAAACAAATAAATTGTGAACTTGCAGCCCCTTGTAACTGCTTAAAATGAAGACATTCAAAAAAATTCTTTCTTATCCTATTTCTGTACTTTTCTATTTTTTCTTCGGATTAGTACTTCTAATTTTCCACCCGCTCCAGTGGATTAGCCTTAAATTAGGCGGTTACCGCGGCCATAAAAAAAGCGTTGACATTTTCAATTATTCCCTGCTGCGCTGCCTGAACATCCTGGGCACTAGATTTATCGTCGAGAACAATTACGACCTTCCTACAGACAGACCCTGCATTTTTGTGGCGAATCATCAGGGAATGTTCGACATTCCGCCTATTAGTTGGTATCTCAGGAATCAGCATCCTAAGTTCGTTAGCAAGAAAGAACTTGGAAAAGGAATTCCCAGCATCTCTTTCAATTTGCGACACGGCGGAAGTGTGCTGATTGACCGCAAAAATGGACGTGAAGCACTCCAAAAAATGTCAAAATTCGCCGATTACCTCAACGAGAATAACCACTCGGCGGTTATTTTTCCCGAAGGTACCCGCAGTCGCACCGGCGTGCCAAAGAGGTTTGCTGTTCAGGGATTGCAAATGCTCTTTAGAAAAATGCCCGAAGCTACTATTGTACCCATCACTATCAACAACAGCTGGAAACTTTTTCGCTACGGAAACTTCCCCATGGGCCTGGGCGTACATTTTAAACTAAAGGTGCACCAACCTGTCGAGGTAAGCTCAGATGATCCCGAAAGCCTTGTTGCGCGGATAGAAAGAACAATTACTTCAGATATCAAATGAACCAAAAAGAAATCGTCGATAAAACAGAAGTTTTTGTAAGAAAGACATTACAAGATGCCGAAGGTGGACATGACTGGTTCCATATTGAGCGGGTATTTAAAAATGCCGAAAAAATTGCCTCTTCTGAAGAAGTAGATGAGTTTGTGGTTGCGCTTGGAGCACTGCTGCACGATATTGCAGATTCTAAGTTTCATGACGGGGATGAAACCATAGGACCTAAAATTGCCAGAAAATTCCTGGAGGAACAGCAGGTGGAGGAGAAAGTCATCCTGCATGTAGAGAACATCATTAAGTGGATCTCATTTAAAGGCGGAAATGAAGAACAAAAATTCACTTCTCCCGAACTGGATGTGGTGCAGGACGCCGACAGGCTCGATGCGCTGGGAGCCATCGGGATCGCACGTACTTTCAATTATGGCGGGCATAAAGGGCGCGCCTTGTACGATCCGGCCATAAAGCCTAACCTCAACATGACCAAGGAGGAATACAAAGCTTCTACCGCTCCCACTGTCAATCACTTCTATGAAAAATTATTTCTTCTGAAGGATCGCATGAATACAAAAACCGGTCGCAAAATTGCGGAAGAGAGACATCGTTTTATGGAGTTATTCCTGGAGCAGTTTTATGCCGAATGGGGAGGCGCAAAATAAAAAGACCAATGCAAAATACATCGGTCTTTTTATTAAGTATAAATCGTGGTTATAATTAGTTATCCTTTTACCGGTACCCCTTTTTCTACTTTAAGATGTTCAGCGAAGAAGCCCATCATGGCTTTATAAAGATCCAACCGGTTTTTTTCTTTCCCAAAACCGTGGCCTTCATCGTATTTTACCATATAAGGCACCTCTACACCGCGTTCTCTAAGACTTTCAACAATTTGATCTGCTTCATCTATATTCACACGGGGATCATTGGCTCCCTGCACCACAAACACCGGATTCTCAATTTTATCTACGTGAAGGGCAGGTGAGATTTCATCCATAATTGCTTTCTCTTCCGGAAGGTTGGGGTTGTACCAGATTTTGTACATCATATCTCTGTATTTTTCCCAGTAAGGTGGTATAGTTGACATAAAAGTATTCAAGTTGCTTACTCCTACGTAATCTACACCACAAGCATATTTTTCCGGAGTTTTTGTCATTCCCCTCAGCACGGCATATCCGCCGTGGCTTCCTCCATAAATTGCCAACCTGTCTTTATCTATCCAGCCCTGTTCGATTACATAATCAATGCCATCCTCGACATCATCCATGGCTTTACGACCTATTTGTCCAAAGCCGGCTTTTAAGAACTTTTTACCGTAACCGCCGGAAATTCTAAAGTTAACGTGCAAAGTCGCATAACCACGACTCGCGAAAAGTTGGGCTTCGGGGTCAAAGCCCCAGCTGTCGCGAATTCCCTGCGGTCCTCCATGCGGATTCACAATAAGCGGCAATTTTTGACCCGTTTGATGACTGTTGGGAAGCGTAATATAGCCGTGAAGGCTTAATCCGTCACGACTTTTAAAAGTTATTGGCTTCATCGAGGCCATATCTTCAGCTTTTAAATGAGGTAAAAGTGTATATAGAAGCTTGACTTCATCCTTTTCGACATCATACAAATAATATTCGCCTACAATCTTATCGCTGGTAACCGCAACCATATATTGTGATTCATCGTCTGTTTTACCAACGGTGAAAAACTGCTTATCCCCAAATTCCTGTTGTAGCCGCTTATAGATCTTTTTATAAGTGTCACTTACCGGAACAACCACTGTTTTTTCTCCGGTATATCTAAAGTAATCTATTTCATAATCGCGTTTTCGGGAAAGCGAGATACCCGAAACATCGAAAATATCGTTACTGAAAACCGTTTTTATCTTTTTGTTTTGCTTTAGGTCATAAAGCTGAATTTCAATTTTATCATTTTCCAGATTTGAAATCACATACGCGTCATCCGGGTTTTCAGTTTTCGGATTAAAGGAGGAAATAGCGAAGGTGTCGCCAAACTCAGTAAGTTTTATCTGTTTGAATTCACCATCAATTTTGTATAACACTTCCGATTTTACACCATCTACAATTCGGGTAATGGCCCGCAAGTTACCTTTGCGATCAAAATTATAACCGGCCACAGGAGCATCACCTTCTTTTACGGTGTAT
Organism: Salinimicrobium sp.; assembly: GCA_049687615.1. Classification (GTDB taxonomy): domain Bacteria; phylum Bacteroidota; class Bacteroidia; order Flavobacteriales; family Flavobacteriaceae; genus Salinimicrobium. Next base: position 21,680 of record JBAVJE010000180.1, read on the forward strand.
AGTTTAGTTACCTCCCCTGTATGAATGTTAAGACGATACGGTTCTTCCTGTTGGCGGTTATCCTTATTCATTTGTACGATAACGTGATCTTCGTCTTCTTTTAAAGTGGCGATAATATTAACTCTCACTCCTTCAAACGGGGTTAGATCAATACCGTTTTCACCAGTGACGTTTATTCCGTAAACATGGTAATTCTCATCACCGCCTTTATCCTGAAGGTATAAAATACGCTCATCATTTGCCCAGTAATAACCTCTGATCAAGTCCTTTTCTTGTTTCTTCAACAAGCTTTCTTTTTGGGTTGCAGTTTCTTTTAAATATAGATCGCGCTCTCCGGTTTTTCTGCGCTTCATGTAGGCAATGTACTTTCCGTCAGGAGATAGCTGAAACGAAAAAGCTTCAGGTGTCCTAAAATAGTCCTGAACAGAGTATTTATAGTCTCCAGTCTCTAAGGCAGCAAGCTTCTTTAATTCGGTTTCTGTCGTTGGTAATTCGGTGTTTCCTGGTTTTTTCTTCACAATTTTATTTAATGTTAGGAGCTATTCCTTTCCCGTTTCTTTTTCTAGGGGCTTCGATGCCCTCTTCATTTAGTTTACTAAGGAAAAAACAAATTTATTAATTCTCTTAAAAGGTATAAATACCCTAAGCTTTCTGAAAGATGATGATGTATCGATAAAAAATAATCGATTTATTTACTTCTCCCTCTGGCATTCGGGGCAAAAATAGGTGCTTCTTCCTCCAACTTTTATCATCTTGATTTTACCGTTTCCTGTAGGGCAATCTGCTCCCTCAGTTCTGTGCGATCGTAGATAAGATTTAGGTAAGGAAGTGCCTTCAGTCTTGCTTTTGGTCACCGTATCCAATACTTCTATCATATTTTTATACATTTTATCCAGGTCGGTCCTGCTCAAATTTTCGGTCTTGGATTTGGGATGAATCCCGCTATGATAAAGCAATTCATCCACATATAAATTTCCGAGACCGGCTATAAAGGATTGGTCCATCAGGGCCGTTTTTACACTGCCTCTTTTACCCTCGAATAATTTCTTGAAATCTGATTTATTTATTTCGGTTGCATGAGGTCCCAGATCTTTCGCTTTTCTGAACTCTTCAATGCTATCGGTTAAAAACAGTTTACCGAATTTCCTTGAGCAGATAAAAGAAAGTTTAGCGCCATTTTGAAAGCTCATCGTAAGTTGGGCGTGCTTTTGAACTTCATCGTGTTGAAAATAATCCATTTTACCGGTCATCCCGAAATGGATGACCAGAAGGCCTTTATTTTTCAATTGCAAAAAAAGATATTTCCCAATTTGATGGGTGGAAACAAATTCGTTGTTTAGCAGCACCTCTTCAAAATCCTTTTTTGGTGCCTGGAAGATCTTATCTGCTCCCAGGTCAACTTTTACTATTTTTTGATGTAGGCTGGTTGAATCTACATAGATCTTTTGATAAGCTACTTCCGGTAATTCAGGCATCTCTTTTTTTTTTGAATTTTTCTAAGTTATCAAATTTTGTCGTCACCCCGAACTTGTTTCAGGGTCTTCAAAGTAAATCTATGATTCTCCCAGTCACCAATTAATACTGAAGCAAGTTTAGAATGACGAAAGTCACATCCAAAAAGGTTCAAACTTCTTTGCCGTTCAAAAAAGCTTCATTTGCCCGTCTTTGTATTCCTCATGCAGGTCGCAGTTTAATACAGGTCGCTCCCTACCCGATAAGTATTTTTTCCTGGCAATAGCAAACTGCTGGGCGACCTGTTCGGCAAACCTGCCCTCACCTTTCATTCTGGTGCCAAAGCGACTGTCATTTAATTGCCCATTATGACATTGAGCGATTTGGTGCAAGACCTTCTCTGCCCTGTCGGGCATTGCCGAATGGATCCATTTTGAGAAGACCTCTCCAATGGCACCATTTAGCCTTACAATAGTATAACCAACTCCACAGGCGCCTCTGGCCGATATCTCTTTCACCAAGGGCAGGATCTCATGGCTGTTGATAGAAGGAATAATGGGAGCCATCATCACATTCACCGGGATTCCTTTTTCACTTAATTTTTCTACGGTTTCCAGTCTCCTTTTAATGCTGGCCGTTCTTGGCTCAAGAAGCTGTCTCACTTTCTCATCCAAAGAGGTGATTGAGAGGTTCACCTTCACAAGATTCTCCTTGGCCAGCTCCTCTAAAATATCAATATCCCGCTGGATTAGAGCATTTTTGGTAATGATCCCGACCGGATGCTTGTACTTTAGAAAAAGCTGTAACAATTGGCGGGTAATCTCCAGTTTTCTTTCTACCGGCTGGTAACAGTCGGTATTTCCGGAAAGCACGATGGGTTTAGCCTTCCAGTTTTTACTGCGAAATTTTTTCTCCAGCAGTTCTACGGCATTTCTTTTTACCAGGATCTTTTGTTCAAAGTCGAGGCCAGCCCCATAACCCCAGTACTCATGAGAATTTCGGGCGTAGCAGTAAACGCAGCCATGTTCGCAGCCCTGGTATGGATTAAGAGAGAATTCAAGCCCCACATCGGGGCTGGATACTTTGTTTACTACGGTTTTGGGAAAGGTGTCAATAAAGGAAGTTTTGGAGTCTGTTGCCGCTTCTCCTTCCGCTGCACAATAGTTGAGAAAATCATCGCGCATTTCATAAGAATGTGCAGCAAACCTGTTGGTTACCTGATGCTGTGCTCCCCGTCCTTTAATGTGCCCGCTCCCCTTCATTGGGAACAAAAATAGGAAATATTCCTAATTAATGGATATAGTCCTGATTATTTACCAGGGAATTGGGCTTTTCGTTTATTAAGAAAGGCAGTTGTTCCCTCCTTAAAATCTTCGGTTCCAAATGAATTTCCAAACCCGGCGATCTCTACCTCAAAACCATTTACACCTGCCTCGTAGTTAGCATTTATAGCTTTAATCGCCTGTGAAATAGCGACAGGAGAATTCCTCATGATCTTCCGGGCAATATCTTCAGCAAACCCGATAAGCTCCTCCGGAGTGGTAACGTGGTTCACCAGGTTGTACTTCAAAGCCTGCTGTGCATCGATCATTTTTGCGGTCATAATCATTTCCATAGCCAGACCTTTACCTACCAGCTGTGGCAAGCGTTGAGTACCGCCATAACCGGGAATAACCCCTAAAGAAACTTCAGGTAATCCCATTTTGGCATTGTCACTGGCGATGCGAAAGTGTGCCGACATAGCCAATTCCAATCCGCCACCAAGCGCGAAACCATTGACGGCAGCAATTACGGGTTTTGGAAAATTAGCCACGAAGTCGAAAAGTTTCTCCTGACCTTTGGCCGCGAGTTGTTTACCTTCTTCGGCAGAAAATTCTGCAAATTCACTAATATCTGCCCCGGCAACAAAAGCTTTTTCGCCGGTCCCGGTAAGAATAACGGTCTTCACTTCGCTGTCCTCCTTTACCTCAGCAAAAGCCTCATGCAGCTCCTCAATAGTATCCCTGTTAAGGGCATTAAGCTTTTTTGGACGGTCTATGCTAATGTAAGCGATGCCTTGATTTACTTCGAGTAGTATGTTTTCAAACTTCATATATAATTATTTTGGAAAAGTTACTTTAAAGATAGTGCCTTTGTGCAACTTGGAAGTAAAACTGATACTTCCCTCGCAGCTTTCTACTATATTTTTCACCATAGCCAGCCCAAGTCCCATTCCGCTGGATTTGGTGGTAAATTTAGGTTCAAACACTTTCGGCTTGTTCTCTTCTGAAATCCCCACCCCGTTGTCTGATACCGTAAGGCAGGCCCTCCCATTTTCTTCGGTCACCGCCACCAAAATTGCAGGGTTCTCCACATCGGTTAAAGCTTGAATTGCATTTTTAACCAGGTTCGTCACCACCCGAATTAACTGGGTGCGATCGAATTTAGCGAGGATCTCTTCTTTTTCCGCGGAAAATAAAATATAATCCTCATTAAAAATATCAAGAGCCAGTTTTACTATTTTTGGAACATTAAGTGTTTCATTTTGCTGGGCGGGCATCTTGGCAAAATTCGAGAAAGCCGAAGCAATCGAACTCATGGTATCGATCTGGTTGATAAGGGTTTGGCTAAATTCATCGACTTTCTTGATCATATCGGGATCGTTAGGATCACACTTCCGCTGAAAATTCTGCACACTCAGCCGCATTGGTGTCAACGGGTTCTTGATCTCGTGCGCCACCTGCTTGGCCATTTCACGCCAGGCCTGTTCCCTCTCAGATGTCGCCAGCTTTACCGCACTTTCCTCCAACTCATCAATCATCGAATTGTACGCGCTCACAAGGGTGAAAATCTCTTCACTAACGTTGCCAATCTCGATCTTCTGGTTGCGCTTGTCGAGCCTTGTTTGATTGATCTTTTCAGAAATTGTCTTGAGGCTTCTCGTTATATATTTGGAAAGAAAATATGCCAGCATAATCGCGAGGACCAGCATAAAAAGGTAGACTTCTGTTAGCCTTATCAGGAAGTTATGCAAATCTTTTGTGATAAAATAGTCATCCTCGAGATAGGGAATATTGAGGATCGCCAGTGGCTTAAATTTGCTGTCGGTGATATAGGTATAAGAGGACTGGAACTTTTTATCGCCATTTCGGGTGTGTCGTAAAACACGTTTCGTGGAAGAGGAATTTAATTTGTCCAGGATCTTGTAATCCAGCTGCAAATCTGTAGTATCACGAAAGAAAGACTGGTTGGATTTGAGGATCATGTCGCCATCAAGACTGTAGATATTGAGAGGCATATTGTGCACCTGCGAAATCTCGTTGATTTTATTTCCCTCTTTCAGAATGAGTGTAATATTCTCGTCGCTTACTTCATAGGTCGTTCTTTCAATAACAAATTTTATGTTTTCTCTAATGGCCTCTTCCTTTCGTTCCAACCGCTCACGGTGATACTCCTGCGCTTCTTCTTTATATTGAAAGATCGTAATCCCACCTATAAGGATAGAGGCCAAAAGCACCAGCAGGATCATGGAAAGAAATATTCTTGTACGTAAGGAAAACTGCAAAAGCCTCATTTATTCATTGATTTCGCCTCAAAATAGCAATTATTAAACCATTTTTAAATCTCCGGATTTTTATTGCGCATGCGCTTATAAACTCTCACTCCCAGCATCAACAATCCTGCAAGTGCAAAAATGCCGATCACCCCGTAAATCCAGTTAAAGGCATTCTTTAGGATCACCAGGAATACCACGGCAAAGAGTATAAGGGTAGAAACTTCGTTCCACAAGCGCATTTGAGTGGAAGTCCATTTGACAACGTCATTTTGAAGTTCTTTGAAAATAAGATGGCATTTCCAATGATAGAGATACAGCAACAGGACGAAAGCTAACTTTACCAGCATCCAGTCCTGCTTTAGCCAGAACGGATTAATAAAAAGTAACCAAAATGCGAAAATACTGGTAATAATAGCCGAAGGCCATGTAATAATATACCAGAGCCGTTTGGTCATGAGTTTTAATTGAGTGCCTAAAATGCCTTTTTCGGGTTCCGGTTTCTCTGAAGCTTCAATATGATAGATGAAGAGTCGCGGGATGTAAAACAAACCTGCAAACCAGGTGATGACAAAAATGAGGTGCAGGGACTTGATATAATTATAGTATTCCAAGATCTGGGTTTTTACAGTAGTCAAAAAAGCGAAATTTTAAACCTCTCAAAAATGGCATTTTTGCCATCTTTTCTGCGGAAAATTTCAGGTTTGACCACCTTCTTTCCTACAAAGATAGCCAATTCCCCTGTTTAAAAAGACTTCAAAATCCTTAGAAAATTTATGCTGTGACAGGCTGGGTGGCCCATTCATCAATCCACCTTGCGAGCACCTTCACCCATTCGTCCCGGTCATTCAAACAAGGAATCACGGTAAATTCATTACCCCCTACTTCTTCAAAGATCTCTTTACCTTCCATGGCTATTTCTTCCAGGGTTTCAAGGCAATCTGAAACAAAGGCAGGGGTCACGATGGCCAGCTTTTTCTTTCCTTCAAGCCCCATTCTTTCAATGGTTCTGTCGGTGTACGGTTTTAGCCAGGGATCAAATCCCAATCTTGATTGGAAAGATACCGAATAAGTGTCTTTTTCAAGCTCCAGGTATTCGGCTACAAGACGCGTTGTTTCGTAACATTGGTGCCGGTAGCAAAACTGGTGAGCAGCCGAAGGTGTTTGGCAGCAACTGCCGTCGATCTTACAATGTGACTTGGTGATATCGCTTTTCCTGATGTGCCTTTCAGGAACACCGTGATAGGAAAATAAAAGATGCTCATATTCTACATTTTTGAGACCTTCAGCAATACTGTTTGCCAGCACCCGTATATAATCGCTGTGATTGTAGAAAGCAGGAACCGTGGTAAGTTGCATCTTCGGAAAATGCTCCTTCCGAAGCTCTTCAGCCAAAACAAGAATGGTCTCTGTAGTGGCCATGGCAAACTGCGGGTATAAAGGAAAAAGCAAAACTTCGTCTACTCCCTGATCATGTAACTCCTGAAGGCCCTGCAGAATTGAGGGGTTTCCATAGCGCATCGCGAGAGCTATAGGCACCGTGGTGAGATCATCAACTTTATGCTGAAGTCTTTCTGAAAGTACGATCAAAGGCGAACCTTCTTCCCACCAGATCTTTCTGTATGCCTCGGCCGATTTTTTAGGACGGGTATTAAGGATAATCCCGCGCACCAGTAAAGTTCTGGCCCAGTACGGCACATCAATCACCCGTTCATCCATAAGGAATTCGTCCAGGTATTTTTTTACATCTTTAGGATCGGTACTTTTAGGAGAACCCAAATTGACCAGCAAAACGCCCTTGCTCATTTTCTTTTGTTTAATCTCAAAAATACAATTATAAACATAAGCTTATAAACCTCTTAGGGTCAAAATGCCAATGCCACCATTGAAAAAGCCTATTCTTCGCCGGCATCGGCAGTAAGGGACATCAAATATTTCTTGGGAGTAGTCCCGAATTTCTTCTTAAATGCAGCGATAAAATGACTGGAAGTGCTGTATCCAACCCTAAGGCCCACTTCATTAACATTGAATTCGCCGGTATCCAGAAGTTTCCGCGCATATTCCATCTTATATTCAAATAGAAAGCTAAAAACCGAATCTCCATAAATTTGTTTGAAGCCTTCTTTCAATTTCTTAAGGCTGAGGCCAATTTCGCGAGAAAGTTCCTGCAGCGAAGGCGGTTCGGCCATATTAGCAATGATGATCTCCTTGGCTTTTCTAATTTTAAGCACGTTTTCCTCGTCCTTGAGAAAAGGACATTGTTCTACATCGGGCCCTGCGGCCTGGTTGAAATACAGGCTTAGAAGTTCATAGGCTTTAGCCTTGTAATAGAGATTTCTTATGGTGTTGGCTATGCCGTAGTTCTCCAGCTGGTTGAGCACAATCATCATTCCCGGAGACAGCGCTGCATCTTTATAGTACTGTTTATCTCTGTTCTCTATGTTTAAAAAGCTAATGAGGCCGGCTTCTTCGGAAAAAAGGGTGTGAAATTTTTTGATTGAGATCAAGATAGAGATAAGCCAGCTACCGGGCTCTAGCTTCATGTCAATAGGAAGATTCTTTTTAGGGTTGTAAAGCAAGAGGGAATTTTCTTCGGAAATGGGAATTTTGTAGCTGCCATTGTTGAAAAACAAACTACTCTCCCCCTTTCCTGAAAAATGAAACTGAATGAAATTGCTGTTTATATTTCGAAGCAACTTAAGCGGCTGTTCCTGCTCATTCCTGAACTTCAGCAAATAAAAACCCTCCTCCAGACGTATTTTCTCAAAAGCTTCTTGAGCGTTGTTTTTTTCCATTCAAAAATTGAATTTTTCAGAGAAATTATTTAGATACATTCTAAACAAGAATACGGTTTTCTCCCATTAGATAAGCAAAATTAAGGCAAATAAATGACCAGGATCATTTTTTTTGCTAAAATCACGTGCAGCGTTATTATTTGTACTTTTGTCGTTGTTTTTTGGGACAGTCTTGTCTTAATTTTGTGTGTTGAATTCCTAAACAGGTACATGGAAGACTATAATATTTCAAGAGGAAAACATTTTTACACCATAGGCCTAAGTTATAAGAAGGCTGATGCAGAGATAAGAGGTCATTTTAGCCTTGATGAAGAAGCCAAGAAAAATTTGCTATTACAGGCAAAAGAAGAGGGCCTCGAAGAACTCATCGTGACCTCAACCTGTAACAGAACCGAGATCTACGGTTTTGCGCAGCATCCTTTTCAATTGATCAAACTGCTTTGTGAACATACTCATGGCACAATTGAAGAATTCGAAAGGGTAGCTTACGTGTATAAAAATAAAGATGCCATTTCCCACATGTTTCGGGTTGGCACAGGGCTGGATAGCCAAATCCTCGGTGATTTTGAGATTATAAGTCAGTTAAAAACCGCTTTCCTTCAATCCCGGAAGGCAGGTCTTGCAAATCCCTTTTTTGAGAGGTTAATCAATGCCGTCATCCAGGCGAGCAAAAGAATTAAAAACGAGACCGATATTTCTTCGGGGGCTACTTCGGTAAGTTTTGCATCGGTACAATACATTCTCCATAATTTTGAAAATCCTTCAGAACAAAATATTCTGCTTTTTGGAACCGGAAAAATTGGAAGGAACACCTGTGATAACCTGGTAAAACACACCAAAAATTCCCAGATCACCCTTATCAACCGAACCAAAAACAAGGCAGAGCGGATAGCAGGAAAGTTTGATCTTACGGTTAAAGATTATGCCGATCTTCAGGCAGAAATTCGTCAAAGCGATGTTTTAATAGTTGCCACAGGCGCACAAAATCCCACAATCACAAAAGACCTTATCTACAACAAAAAGCCGCTTTTGATTCTGGATCTTTCCATTCCTAAAAATGTTGCGGAAGAAGTCAATGATATCCCGGGAGTTTCGGTGATTCATCTTGACCACCTGTCGCAGATGACCGATGAAACTTTGGAAAGAAGAAAAGCCTCTGTTCCGCAGGCAAAAGAAATTATAAGGGAGATAGAAGCCGAATTCAACTCCTGGCTGGAGACAAGAAAATTCGCGCCCACCATCAAAGCCCTGAAAAAGAAACTTCGAGCTATAAAAGACGCCGAAGTAGATTTCCAGCGTCGAAAGATCGATGGCTTCAATGACCGCCAAGCGGAAATTTTAGGAGATCGCATCATTCAAAAGATCATGAACCAGTTCGCGAATCATCTTAAAGGAGATTCTAATAATACAGATGAAAGCCTCGACCTTATCCAAAAGGTCTTTCACCTGGAAGAACTGGAAAAAAAATGAACAAAAAGATAAGAATAGGCACACGTGATAGTGAACTGGCTTTGTGGCAGGCTAACACCGTGAAAAACGCCCTTGAATCACTGGGGCATGAGACAGAACTCGTGCCGGTGAAATCACAGGGAGACCTGGTCCTGGATAAACCGCTCTACGAATTTGGTATTACCGGCATTTTCACGAAATCACTTGATATCGCCATGTTGTCCGATAAGATCGACATAGCAGTTCACTCGATGAAAGATGTTCCCACAGCACTGCCTAAAGGCATTGTGGAAGCCGCTGTCATGAAGAGAGCTCCAGCCGGAGATATCCTGGTGCATAAAGGCACCGATTTTTTGAACGGCGAAGGCATCATTGCTACCGGAAGCTTACGAAGAAAAGCGCAATGGCTACATAAATATCCAAACCATGAGGTCGTTGATTTGCGCGGAAACGTGAACACCCGGCTTCAAAAACTTAAAGACGGTAACTGGAACGGTGCTATTTTTGCCGCTGCCGGATTAGATAGGATCAACCTGAAACCTGAGTCTTTTGTAGACCTAAAATGGATGGTCCCTGCGCCTGCACAAGGCGCTATGCTTATAGTTGCTAAAGAGAATGATGACTTCTGCAGAAAGGCAACTGCGGCCCTCAACCACGAAAAATCTCAAATTTGCGTTCATATTGAACGTGAATTTTTGCGTACGCTTGAAGGCGGTTGTACTGCACCCATCGGGGCTTTGGC
>JBAVJE010000181.1:0-2859 GCA_049687615.1 Salinimicrobium sp.
CTATAAAAAATCGGTTAGGATCTTTTATACAGGCGAAAACCTGATTCCGGATTTCAATCTCTGTGATTATGCTATTGGTTTTAGTTATTTAGAATTTGGAGATCGGTATTTAAGATACCCTAATTTCGCGTTTTTTGAAGATCAGTTTCAAGAACTTTTGTTGCTGAGATCAATTAATCTTGAAGATCTAAGAAAAAAAGAATACTTCTGTAACTTCATCTATTCCAACTCCCAGGCCGATCCTGCAAGAGATCAGTTTTTTCACCTTTTAAGCGAGTATAAGAGAGTAGCTTCTCCGGGGAGCCATTTAAATAATTTGGTGATGGATGTGGGAGGGAGATATACTGAAGACTGGATGTATACCAAATTAGCATTTCAATCCAATTGTAAGTTCTCCATAGCTTTTGAGAACTCCTCCTCCCCGGGCTATACCACCGAAAAATTAATGCATGCTTACATCACCAAAACTATCCCCATTTATTGGGGAAATCCTGAGGTGGCAAAAGATTTCAATCCTTATTCTTTGATAAACTGTCATGAATTTAACAGCTTTGAAGAAGTAGTTAAGAGGGTAAAGGAAATTGATCAAAATGACGAACTGGCACTTACTTACTTAAATGAACCTCCTTTTTCCGGGAATCAGGTGCCGCAAAACCTAAAAAAACAAAAGTTAGAGATGTTTCTAAGATCTATTTTTGATCAGGATCTGTCACAGGCCTCCAGAAGACCCGACTACGGAACAACAAAGAAGTATGAACAGGAAATCCTTAAAGGACAGTCCGGGAGAAAATATAATTTGATCAAACTTCTTCAATACCCCTTTAAGTTTATAAAATACCGATGAATTACACCACCATTCCTGCCGCTACAGTTTCATTTGTTGATTCATCGACCAGAATGATACTCCCGGTATTTCTATTATCTCTATAAGAATCTAGCATCAACGGCCGCGTAGTTTTAATTCTGACCCGCGCGATATCATTCATAGATAATTCTTTTTCTTCGGTGAGGCGCCCAAAAGTATTTACATCTACTTTATATAAAACCTCCTTTATCATTGCCCGTTGTTCATTAGTTGTATGCATTACTGTATATTTTGCTCTTGGCTTAGCCTTTTCATCACCAAGCCAACATAGCATCACGTCGAATTCCTGTAAGGATTCGGGTTGATTATTGGTTCTTACAATCATATCACCCCTGCTAATATCCAGATCATCATCTAAAGTAAAAGCAACAGACATAGTCGCGTAAGCTTCTTCAAGATCAACTTCGCCTGCTTTTATTCCTTTGATCGTAGTAGAAAAACCGGAAGGAAGTACAGTAACCTCATCATTTACCCTAAAAATTCCACTTGATATTCTTCCTGCATAACCGCGATAATCTCTATGCTCATTATTTTGAGGTCGAATAACAGTTTGAACGGGAAATCTTGCATCAATCTTATTGACATCGCTACTAATGTGTAAAGTTTCCAGGATATTTAGAAGCGTACCCCCCTGGTACCATGTCATCTTTTGAGATCGATTAACGACATTATCCCCATTTAATGCACTAATAGGAATAAATCGTACGTCTTTGATAAGTAATTTTGAAGAAAATTCTTCAAATTGTCCAATGATGTCATTAAATCTTTCTTCAGAATAATTCACCAAATCCATTTTATTTATACAAACGATAAGGTGGGGAATATTCAGGAGAGAGGCTATAAACGAATGCCGTTTTGTCTGTTCTATTACACCGTGTCGGGCATCAATTAAAATTACTGCAACGTTTGCCGTAGAAGCTCCCGTCACCATGTTCCTGGTATACTGAATGTGACCCGGAGTGTCTGCGATAATAAACTTCCTTTTGGGAGTTGTGAAATATCTGTAGGCCACGTCAATAGTAATGCCCTGTTCTCTTTCATCCCGTAATCCATCTGTAAACAAAGCAAGATCAACTCCTTTGTGGCCTTTTTTTGCACTTGTAGCACTTACTGACTCTAACTGATCCTCAAAAATTGATTTGGAATCGTATAAAAGGCGTCCGATGAGGGTTGATTTACCGTCATCGACGGAGCCGGCAGTGGTGAAACGTAGTAATTGGTTATTATCAATATGCATTTTATTACTGATTATCGCGAATTTCTAAACGAATTAACGCGAATGGGTTGTATTAATAATTCTTTGATAGGATAAGGAAGTAGTGCCGAAATTTACAAGAATTCCAAGCTCTTTCCGGGTGGCTGCTAAATAATTATTTAATTGTGAAAGAAAGGCGACAGGCACATGCTTCACCGCCTTTATTTCCAGAACAATTTTATCAAAGCAAACAAAATCAGCTATGAAATATTTTTTTAACTTTTTTTCCTCATAAAAAACATTCAGCTTTATCTGCCGTTCAAAAGGAATTCCTGCAACTTTAAATTCTTGTTCCAAAGCTTCTTCGTAAACCGATTCCAGAAAACCGGGTCCTAGACCTCGATGCACTTTCATACATGCACCTATGATCTTATAGCTTTCTTCTTTATATAGGATTTTCTCCTCCATCTAATTCGGGACAATTCGTTACAATTCGCGCCAATTCGCGTTTAAAAATATCCTTGTTTCTTCCTATCTTCCATCGCCGTCTCACTCCTTTTATCATCACTCCTATCCCCTCTTTCGGTCTTGCGCATGGCAGCGACTTCCTCCACTATTTTTTCCAGTGTATCAGCTTCAGATTCTATTCCTCCGGTGATTGTAATGTCTCCCAGAGTTCGAAAGCGTATTTTTTTAGTTTGAGATTGTTCTCCTTCCTCAAGTCTTAAAAATTCAGAAATCGGGATCCATGAATTGTTCCTCCAAACTACCTCTCTTTCATGTGCAATATAAAGGGAAG
>JBAVJE010000182.1:0-6753 GCA_049687615.1 Salinimicrobium sp.
GGGAAGACCTATTTCAATATCAACGATTATGACGCGATGCGTGAACTATTCGGGCAACTTTTAAAGGAAACTCAAAGAATTAAATCTGAAGGGGATTATGATGCCGCGAAAAGCCTGGTTGAAGATTATGGGGTAAAAGTTGATCAAGACCTACACAAGGAGGTTCTTGAAAGAAACAAGGCCTATAAATCGGCTCCATATAGCGGATTTATCAATCCAGTTTTGGTGCCGGAATTTGATGAGGACGGTGAAATCATTGCGATAAATGTGGAGCAGCCAACTTCTTTTGAAGAACAAATGCTTAACTATTCTGAAAATTATCATTTTCTTCCGGTAGAAAATTAGAAATTTAGAAAATGCAAAAAAAACCGCCATTCCATAAGGAGTGGCGGTTTTCTCTTTTTTGGGACTTTAGTTTTTAATGCTTGAGAACACCTTTTAAAATGAAAAGCAGAAGTATAAACAGGAGGATAGTAATGAGAATATACACGGAGCCCTTGTAGTACTTGCGGTGTAACTTCAGATCTTTTCTATAGCTATAAATTATTATTGCTACAAAAACTATGAAAAACAGTCCTGCAAAAATCCATTGACCGGTAGTGAACATATTTCTAATTTTGTGCGAAGTTAAAGTATTACAATGAAAAAAAGATTAGAAGCCGTAGAGGAGTTTCATACTGCTTTTGGACTGGGGATAGCAAAAGAACCTACTGCGCAGCTCCCTCCAAAAGTTATACAGTTGCGGTATGAATTGATGAAGGAGGAGAATGAGGAGTATTTGAAAGCAGCACAAAAAGGTGACCTTCCTGAAGTAGCCGATGCGCTGGGAGACATGTTGTACATTTTATGTGGAACGATTCTCGAACACGGCATGCAGCACAAAATAGAAGAGGTTTTTGATGAAATCCAGAGAAGTAACATGAGCAAACTTGGTCCCGACGGGATACCGGTGTACCGCGAGGATGGGAAGGTCTTGAAAGGCCCCGAGTATTTTAAACCCGATCTAAAAAAGCTTTTTTGAGAGGCTTCCAATTCAACTTTGAAGTATGAGAAACCTGTACTTAATAGCTTTTTTGCTGTTGTTCAATTCCTGCGGAAGGGATCAAAAGAAACAGGGAATCCCTGCTGAAGTAAAGCAGGAACTGGAAGTTGTAGAAAGAGATACCGCGGGCATTCCTGAATTATTGAAGTATATCAACCTTCGAAAAATGCGAAAATATCCTCCCCTTTAAAAATAACCGGAAGGGCCAGAGGCAGCTGGTTTTTTGAAGCTGATTTTCCTCTTGAAATCGTAAATGAAAACGGGAAAGTTTTGGCAAAAAGTTATGCTACAGCTCAGGGAAACTGGATGACAAATAAGTTTGTACCATTTTCGGCAGAGGTAGAGTTTGAAGCAGCAGGTGCAGTAAAAGGCAGCCTAATATTGAGGCGTGCCAATGCTTCAGGATTACCGGAAAACGATAGATCTTATCGTCTTCCGGTATCTTTTAAGTGATATTAGTGTTTTTCCACAAGATATCTCCAGTTGTGGACATCTTCGGTTTTATTGTACTGAATATTCATCAGCTTTGTTTTGAAAAAGCTGGCATATGAATCCTCCTGGTCCGGCAGTTCGAATTTTTTTCCGAGGTGGCCAAAACCTTTAACAGGATTAATAGTGGCGGCAGTACCTGCGCCAAATATCTCTTTTAATTCCCCTTTTTCAGCGGCTTCAACAATTTCTTTTACCGTAATTCGTCTAACCTCTACAGGTATGTCATACTCTTCGGCCAGAGTGATCACACTTCGGCGTGTCACACCATCGAGAATACGGTCGCTAATAGGTGCAGTAAGCAATTTGTCACCTACCCTAAAAAAGATGTTCATCGTACCCGCTTCCTCAAGATAATCATGGCTGTTGGCGTCGGTCCAAACGATTTGCTGGTAACCTGCTTCTTTGGCCAGATTGGTAGGGTAGAATTGAGCTCCATAATTCCCGGCAGCTTTTGCAAATCCTACTCCGCCATCGGCTGCACGACTAAATTTATCGGCAAAAAGAACACGAACTTCCCCGCTGTAATAGGCTTTTGCAGGAGAACAAATGATCATGAACCTGTAGGATGCCGAAGGAGCGGCAGAAACACCAGGTTCTGTTGCGATCACGAAAGGTCTGATATAAAGAGAGTTTCCAAAACCTTTTTTGACCCAGTCACGGTCAAGATTAAGAAGGGTCTCAAGCCCTTCAAAAAACAACTCTTTTGGAAATTCTGGAATCGCAAGTCTTACCGAAGACTTGTTAAAACGTTCAAAGTTGGCTTCCGGCCTGAACATCCATACCTGGTCCTGGTCATCTTTAAAGGCTTTCATGCCTTCGAAAATTGCCTGCCCATAATGAAAAACTTTTGCTGAAGGTTCTAATTCAATGGGGCCATAAGGCTGAATTTTTGGCGTTTGCCATTCCCCGTTGGTGTAATCACAAATCATCATGTGATCTGTAAATACATTTCCAAACTTTAAATTATCAAAGTCAACCGAATCGATTCTTGAGGCTTTTGCTTCAACTACATCGATTGCGAGAGGTATACGATCTTTCATTTAATTAGTTTTTGCAAATTTACTGAATTAAAAACGTTTGGAGAAGACTGGCTTTGACTTATTTTATACTATCCACCAAAATATTGAAGTCAATGTTTGTAAGGAATTATAAGGTTAAAATCCAGGTTTTTGAACCAGCTGTTCGTATTCATATTGCATTTTTAGCAAATGTCTGGAACAAGATTGCTTCTGCTTTTTATTCTTTAATATGGAATGATATGTTCTAGGGCTTATAAAGTCATGCAAAGTTTAAAGAATATGCTTTCTTTGTAATAAAGAATGACCTATAAAAACACCTTATCCTGAAGGACAGGGCTGCTGTAAAGGACTATGCTATAGAGGAACAATGGCAGTTTGCTCAAGATTTTGGTAAACCTTCAGAAGAGATAAGTACCACTACCAGACCTGCCGGATTTTTTTTGCCGGGGAAACAAAAATTAAATATTTTGAAAAGAGAGATTATAAAGACCGGAGACGGTTCGACAACTATTTTCCTTCCCGAATGGAATGAACACTATCATTCAAAGCACGGGGCGGTGCAGGAAGCGCTTCATGTCTTCATTAAAAGCGGCCTAAACTTCTTTATCGAAAGATACTCTGTCACCAACCTGAGCATTCTTGAAATAGGTTTTGGTACCGGTCTTAATGCCATGGTGACTTTTTTTGAGGCGCGAAAGAACGGGGTTTTTGTTGATTATACCGGAGTAGAGGCTTATCCCGTTGTTTCAGAAGAACTTAAAAATCTTAATTATTCAGCTTCCTTTGAAGAAAAAGGACTTGCCCAAAAGGTATTTGATAAAATCCACAAAACCGGGTGGGATGAAAAGGAAGAAATTTCAGAAGACTTCAGACTGACTAAACAACAGAAATTTTTTAATGAAATAGATGCTTCCGAAGATTTTGACCTTATCTATTTTGATGCCTTTGGCCCCAGGGTCCAACCCGAATTGTGGACAGAAGAGATCTTCGGAAAAATGTTCAGGGCGCTAAAATCCGGAGGGGTTTTAGTAACCTATTCTGCCAAGGGGAGTGTAAGGAGGGGTATGCAAGATGTTGGTTTTCAAGTGGGAAGAATTCCTGGTCCTCCGGGAAAGAGAGAAATGCTAAGGGCCACCAAACCTATCACATGATTTTGCGGCTGTTAAACCTTTAATAATTTGTGGGCCCAAATTTTGTCAAATTCATAACTTGAAAATAAAAATGCGTGTATTAATTACCGGTGCCACCGGTTTAGTAGGTACGGAGATTACGGCACTTTGCCATGACAAAGGTATCAAGGTGAACTACCTTACCCATAGTAAAGATAAACTTCAAAAAAAGGAGAATTTCAAAGGGTTTTACTGGAATCCCGATAAAGGAGAAATAGATAGCGCCTGTCTGGATGGAGTAGGAGCAATTATTAATCTTGCCGGGGCAAATATCTTTCAGCCGTGGAATGATAACAACAAGAAAAAAATCCTCAATAGCCGAATAGATTCTCTTAATCTGCTTTACAAAACACTTAGGGAGAATGAACACGAGGTAGGGCAACTAATATCGGCCAGTGCGGTTGGTATTTATCCAAGCTCTAAACAAAAAATGCATTTTGAAAATGAAAAGGAAGTTTCTAAAAGTTTCCTGGGTAATGTTGTGCATCAATGGGAAATAGCTGCAGATCAATTTAAGGAGCTCGACCTGAGAGTATCAAAAGTAAGAATAGGACTTGTTTTGTCAAATGAGGGTGGTGCGCTGCCTCAAATGGAGCGACCTATAAAATATAATGTTGGAACTGCATTAGGCAGTGGTATTCAATGGCAGTCATGGATCCATATCCGGGATCTTGCGCGGATCTTTTTGCATATTCTTGAAAAAGGACTTACCGGGGTTTATAATGGGGTGGCTCCAAACCCTGTCACGCACCAGGATTTAATGGAGCAGCTTGCAAAGACCATGGGGAAATCGCTGTGGTTGCCGAAAATTCCCGCTTTTTTGTTGAAAGCGACAATGGGAGAAATGTCTTCGGTTGTTTTAGAGAGCCAGCTGGTTAGCAGTAAAAAAATCAGGGAAACGGGTTTTAACTTCCATTATATTAACCTGCAGCATGCCTTCAAAGATCTCTGGAATAAAAAAACCGACTAAAAAGCCGGTATTTTTAATACTTTAAAAAGTAAAAACTACAATCTATTTGCCTTAACCTTAATAGTTAGTTCCATATCGTCACTGATAAATTGGTCACCCAGATTATCAAAAACCGTTTTAGAACCGTAGTTAACCCCCCAATTTGTTCTGTCAATAGTGAAGGTCTGGCTTTCAATGGAAACCATATCGTCTTCCACAATGGCTTTTACAGGAAATTCGATGTGTTTGGTCTCATCTTTAAGGGTGAGATTTCCCTCTAGCAATTGTTCTTCGTTATTACCGGACAATCCTGTGATTTCAAAACTGGCAACAGGATATTTTTTCACATTGAAAAAATCGGTTTCTTTACCTTCTACTGTTCCTTTAAGGTGATTCTCGAGTTTTGACCTATTTTCCTCGTCCATATCTTCATCGGTCACAGCGATGCTATTCATGTCGATCATGACTTTTCCACCTGTGATTTTATTGCCCGAAATTACGATCTGGCCATTTTGAATGTCAATAGTCCCCTTATGTTCACCTGTTGGTTTGGTGCCTCTCCAGGTAATAGTTGATGCCGTTTTATCTATTTCGTAAGTAACAGCTTCTTCTGAAGTGGCTGCCACTTCTCGTGCTTCTTCTGTCTTAGCCTCATTTTGTTTGTCACTTTTACAGGCTACACTACCTGCCGCAAAGCCGGCAATTAGCACAAGATTTAGAATTCTCTTTTTCATAGGTTTAATTATTTGAAATTAACTGGCAAAATAAGACCTTCGCGCCGAGATAAAAACTTAAGGAAATACTAAATCTTTTCCTGTGACATTTTGACATCCTGCATGAATTGGCAGCACTTTTGTCTGATGTAAATCAGGAAAACAAATTATCGTACAATGAGCGAGAAAGAACGTAACGAAAAAAATATATCTGAAGAGGAAAATATTAAGGACCAGGTAGAAGAGATTCTTGATGACGCCATCGAAGAGATCGAAGAAGATGAAGCTAATGATGAAAATCCTGATGCTCCTTCAGAAACAGAACAACTAAAGGCAGATCTTGAAAAGGAAAAGGATAAATTTTTGAGGCTTTTTGCTGAATTTGAGAACTACAAGAGACGTACCAGCAAAGAACGCATTGAACTTTTCAAGACGGCAGGACAGGATGTTATTAGTTCACTTTTGCCCGTTCTTGATGATTTTGATCGTGCTCTGGCAGAGATCAATAAAGCAAAAGATAAGAATTTGCTTAAAGGTGTGGAGTTGATTCATGTGAAATTAAGAGAATCGCTTCGTGCTAAAGGTCTTGAACAAATGGAAATAAAAGAGGGTGACAGTTTTGATGCCGACCTGCATGAGGCCATTACACAAATTCCGGCTCCTTCAGATAAATTAAAAGGCAAGATTGTTGACGTAATAGAAAAAGGCTACAAGCTTGGCGACAAGATCATCCGTTATCCTAAAGTGGTGACCGGAAAATAATTTGTAGCAGATTAAGAACAACAACATCTCACAATGAAACAGGATTATTACGAAATATTAGGAATTAGCAAGAACGCGACCACAGCTGAGATTAAAAAAGCCTATCGCAAAAAAGCTATCGAATTTCATCCCGATAAAAACCCGGGAGATGCCAAGGCAGAAGAAATGTTTAAAACAGCAGCCGAGGCTTATGAAGTTCTAAGCGACGAGGACAAACGCGCAAGATATGACCGCTTTGGCCATCAGGCCTTTGAGAATGGCGGATTCGGCGGTGGCGGCGGAATGAATATGGATGATATTTTTAGCCAGTTTGGTGATATCTTTGGCGGTGCATTTGGCGGCGGCGGAGGTTTCAGCGGGTTTGGCGGCTTTGGTGGCGGAGGCCAGCGAAGAGTGAAAGGTAGCAATCTGAGAATTCGTGTAGCCCTTACCCTTGAGGAAATCGCTAACGGCGTTGATAAAAAGATCAAAGTCAAACGTAAGGTACAAGCCCAAGGCACCACCTATAAAACCTGTCCAACCTGTAATGGTAGCGGCCAGGTGACCCGTGTGACCAACACTATTCTTGGTCGCATGCAAACCGCATCGCCCTGTACTACCTGTAGCG
>JBAVJE010000183.1:0-9358 GCA_049687615.1 Salinimicrobium sp.
CAAAGGAGTCCACCTGTCAATAATCAGCACAGAGGAATCATCAGAAGATATTTCACGAAACTCTTCTTCGATCTCATACTGCTTTGACAGTTCTCCTTTTAAAGATCCTTTAGTTGAATTTTTCTGACATTGAATAAGGGTGGAGTCATGTGTTGAATTCAACTTTTGAAGCTTAACTTTTTCCATCAATGGCTTCTTTATGGGAATTAAGATAGTAAATAAAAGTCTTTATTCTCACATATTATTAATATAGACGCCACATAAACAGTTATTTAGCCCTTTTGCTGTAGTATAAAAATTTATTTCTATTGTTCTCATGACCAAAAGCCAATATTTTAATGGGAGAAAAATAATTTTATTAATTAAAATCTAATTCTATAGGTTTTAATCAATAAAGGCAGGACCTTAGGAAGAACATTTTTTCGCGTATTAGCTTTATTTCCCTCACAACATACTCCTTTGAATATATTTTTGGTTGTGCTATTCTGAAAAATAGGTATTTAGAATAGGTTTTGATTTTCAGATAAGTAAAGTACAACTACTTCCTTGTTTCCTTTTTTTAATGAAATATTTTAGGAAATCTGATGCCACAAAGGTGCAACCTAAAGTATTACGGTAATAAAAAACTTCAGCTTTAAACAGATTTTTTAAGCCCTTTGACGAAAACAGCTTTGAAGGCACGCCTATCTTTAGTATATTGAATATCAGCAATTTAAAAAAACAGATTAGCTATGAGTGATCCAAAGCAAACAATAATTACAATGAAGGTAGATGTGAAAAACCTTAATGAAAATAATGTTGAAAAGCACGTTCACTTTTCAGATGACCACGGGGCGCGCCAGAACGGAAGTCCGAAAAATTTTACTTCTATAGTGAAAAAGAACCAGAAGATCATTTGGAAGGGAAGTGTGGGGGAGACAGATGTGGAGAGTGACAAAGTGGAGATTACAAAAATAACCCGTAAAAAAATTGATGGAGGAGAAAAGCTTCTGAAAAGCACTAAATTCGAAGACGGCACAGTAGTAGGTAAAATTAAAGATGAAGATCTTACGGGAATAGAAAATTATGAAGTACACTTCAGTATAAATGGTAACGGTTACGTTGTAGATCCTAAGCTTGAAATTAAAACACCGGATCAAATTTGAAAGTAGTAATAAAAATGAGGCTCCTCAAAATCTGCTTTACGACCTTTATTTTATTTGTGGGTCAGGCGTCGTTTTGTCAAAATTTATCTCGATTAGACAGTTTAAAACGGGCCCTGCGGGAAGCCCCCCCATTAGACCACAAGGTTGATGTACTTCTGAAAATTGTTAATGCGTCGGCCAGTCCCGATAGTATAATTAAATATTCCGGTTTGTTGCTGGAAAACGCTGGTGAAGCTTCGAACAAATTGGCGCTTTTAAAAGGATACCGTTTCCGTGGCATGGCTTGGCGTCGTCTTTCAGAATTTGATCATGCCCTGGAAGATCTTTTTAAAAGTGCCCAGATAGCCGAAGAGTTGGACCTTGCTCAGGAGGTGGGGAATTCTAATGTAGAAATTGGTAATGCATATTCCGAGAGCGGTAGTAATGAGCTGGCTGCGGTTTATTACGACCGGGGGCTGAAAGCCTTAAGGAAAACCGGAAACAACCTATCCATTGGTGGAGCACTTTATAATATAGGAGATGGTCTCTACGATAAAAAACAATTCGATTCATCGCTTTCCTATACTCTGGAAGCGCGTGACATCTTCAGGGACGCTGAACAACCTGTTTATGAAGCCTATGCGATTGGCAATCTGGGAAGGATTTATTTGCAAAAAGGGGAACTGGAAAATGTTAAGGAATATCTTCAAAAATCGATAGAAGTTCTGGAGAAGGTTCCCGATTATAATGCCCTTACCGATTATTATTATGCAATGGCCGATTATTATAGAATTGAGGGTAATTATGCAATTGCTATAGATTATGCTCATAAAAGCCTGGATGCTGCCAGACATGACAACATGGGGGTAGACCAGGTCGAAGCTTACCTCTTGTTATCTGATCTTTACCAGGAAATAGGTGATATTAAGTCGTCTTTGGATCATTATAAAATGCATGTTCTTCTTAAAGACAGCATAAATAACCTCAGTACAGTCCGCAGAATGGCAAATCTGAGAACCGGATTTGAAATTGCCAAAAAGCAGAAGGAGGTTGACCTGCTCCATCAACAAAAAAGAAATCAAAAAACCATTGTAATATCCACTATTGTCGCCCTCGTGCTTATTGGTCTTTTAGCTTTTGGTCTTTACAGGCGAAATAAATTTATAGGAAGAACCAAAAAGATCATTGAAAATGAGAAAAATAGATCTGAGCTGTTGTTGCTGAATATTCTTCCACAGGAAACGGCTTCCGAATTAAAAGAAAATGGAAAAGTGGAGGCCAAACGTTTTGATGCAGTGAGTATTCTCTTTACCGACTTTAAAAATTTTACTCATTATGCCGAAAGTCTTTCGCCGGAGGAGCTGGTAAAAAGTGTGGATTTTTACTTTACTGAATTTGATAACATCATGGAGAAATATGGGCTTGAAAAGATCAAAACTCTCGGAGATTCCTACATGTGTGCCGCGGGAGTACCATTTCCTGTTGAGGATCACGCTGTGAAAATTGTGGGGGCTGCATGTGAAATGATGGATTTCGTTAACCGGACCCGGCAGCTGGTATCCCAAAACGAGACCCGGTTTGAAATGAGAATAGGCATCAATTCGGGTCCTGTAATTGCAGGAGTGGTGGGTAGTAAGAAATTTGCCTATGATATCTGGGGCGATGCGGTCAATATTGCTTCGCGCATGGAATCAACCGGCCAAATTGGGCTCATCAATATTTCTGAATTTACTTATGAGCTCGTAAAAGATCACTTTGATTGCAATTATAGAGGTGAGATACAGGTCAAAAACAAGGGTGTGATGAAAATGTACTATGTCAATTGTACGTCACCGGGCTCATCTTCGGGTTTAAATCCAAATTAAAAGAGTGCTCTAAAATGCCATTTTTGACACTTTATTCAGTCCACAATTTTCCGATAGAATAGGTACGGGCTTTTCCGCTTATCTTTACCCGCTCTCCTTCATTTTCGCAAAGAAGGTTGCCACCGCGGAAGGAAAGTTGCTCGGCTTTCAATTCCTCTTTCCCTAAAATTCGACTCCAGTAAGGAATCAGGGAGCAGTGGGCCGATCCTGTCACCGGATCTTCGAACACCGATGCTCCCGGAGTAAAGAACCTTGATACGAAATCTACTTTTTCCCCAGGTGCGGTAATGATCACGCCTCCGGTTCCAAGATCGAGCTGGTCAAAAAAGTGCCGGTCGATCTTTATATTTCTTACATCCTCTTCCTTCGGGTACACCAATACAAAATCCCTCGCCTTTAGCACCTGTTGCGGTTGGATATTAAGGGATTGTTGCAAAAGCCCCGGGAGGTCGGTTCCTTCGGGGTTTCTGGAAGGAAAATCTAAGGTGTATATACCCTTTTTAGAGTTGACCTGTAGCTCTCCGCTAAGGGTGTCAAAAATGATATTATTAGGACCATATTTTCTAATCTCCTTTAGGGCATGGGCTGTGGCCAAAGTCGCATGACCGCAAAGATCCATTTCAGTTTCGGGGGTGAACCATCTCAAACGAATCCTGTATGGTTCCTCCACGAAAAATGCAGTTTCGGCAACCCCGTTTTCCCTGGCAATTTTCAACAACATATCATCAGGCAGCCAATCGGCAAGGGGCACCACACAAGCAGGATTTCCTGAAAAAATTTCATCTGTAAAGGCATCTATTTGGTAAAGGTGTAACTGCATAATTTGAAGATAAACACAAATTTTTGAAATGATTGCGTTTTCCAAAACTTCCACATTCTAAGAAGGAATAATTATGACGGAATTAACAAATCTGGTTCGAAGAATGAACTTCTGAATTCTTTAAAAACCCTTCGGCATTTGCCGGCTCCCTTTAGAGAAAGGCTTAAGCCTGGGTTAACAGGTTTATGCCAGAACCCGGTTTTAAACTATTTATAACTACAGAAAGATATTCAGTTTTTAAAAATCCCAGAAATTGCACAAAAACGCGAACAGCTACTCACCATGCTAAATTTTATCCCTGTCTTCCCGCAATAGAACCAGGCGGTCACGACCATGTAAGCTGATAACTTCTACCAGGATGTCTGTGCTTTTTTCAACTTCGGAAGTATCCACTTTCCTTTTTTTGAATTCTCTCAGCACATTTTTTCTCAATTCCTTACTGGGAAACCTCGTACAAATATTCAGGTTGAAAACAACAGATAGCATAAGGTTGTTGAGCAGGGAAAGCTCCTCTTCGGTAGCTTTGTTTAGACAGAAATCCTGATAAGGATTCACAAAAGTATGACTTCTCGAAAAGACCTTTTTAAGAGATATTGGAAGATTGGATTCCCTGTACAACCAGCTGCTTAACTTCTTCAAATAACCAAGATACTCCCTGTATAACCGGTAGGAACGCGTTCTTCTGAAATCTTTGAAATTATAAGTTTCCGGCTGATAATGGCATTTTCTAATGAAATTCTCCCTCACTTTTGCCTTTAGTTCGGTAACAACAGTCTTTATGGTCTTATTCTCCGGCTGAATCTCAAAAAACTTCAGGTGCCTGTGATAATAGGAAGAAGCTTGACCGGGATCCGGTTGATCCTCCATCATAAGGTCCCGCTTTGTTACTTTTTGTGAGAACATTTAAGCCTATTGATGAGTTACTACAGAATTACGAATTTTTTACCAGAAATGAAACAAAATAGCGTGTTAACCCTCTCTTCTTAAAAGGGTTTTTTAGGACGAAAATCCCTCAATCTATTGAATGTGACTTAATATCTAATGCCTCTGCCGGAACCTCAGGTGAATTTCCATTTTGTCTGGGAGAACATAAATTTTATGAGAATGGGTAAATGGCAATCTATGATTCCCACAGTTTGGAGCTACCCCGGTACTTACAAAGTTAAAATTGTAGGTTTTCTTTTAACACATATTTAAGTTTTGGTGTGGTAATTGAATAAAGTTAATAGAATCACTAAAACTAACCAGTCTTATGATATCTTCTACCGAAAGAAATTCCGGAATTTTAAAAAAAAGAAATCAACATGATTTTTCGGCTGAAGGCCTGAAAATCAACTGGAACTGGTTATATTTGAAATCTCCGCTTATCTTTGGCAGCATACTTGGTATTGGAACGATGCTCTTTATTTTTTGGTTCATGTTTTAACTGTACTAGGTCTTTGTTGATGTGAAGATGTGGAAATCTTCTACACCTTTGAAAACAAAAATGTGTAGAAAATTCCCGAATCTCATGATTTTACGCAGAAATTTGATGATTTCAATCCTTGGTTGAAATCTCATTTTCCGGTTCTAAAACTGGTATTTGTTTCTTCCTTTTCTTCTGAAGAGAACTAATTTTTAAAGCTCTTTCATTATTTCAGAAAACAGCCGGTAAGACTTCAAGCGGTCTTCGTGATGATAGATATGGGAAGCTACCATGAGTTCATCGGCTCCGGTTTGCTTCAAAAAGTCTTCGGTTTTTTGTTTTACAGTCTGTTTGCTGCCTACGAACGCGTATTTAAGCATGCGTTGAAAGGCGGGATTCTGTAGGATTTGCCTCAGTTCAGAAGTCATTTCTGTAGGCTCCTGCATGTAATCTATGTTGTTGGTCATTACCCCCAGCATCATCCTGATGAGGGTTGTGGAAATCTTTTCGGCTTCCTCGTCTGTATCGGCAGCTATCACATTGATGCATGCAATACTGTAGGGTTTTTCCAGATATTCTGAAGGTTGAAAGTTGTTGTAATAAATATTCAGGGCTTCAAAGAGCCGGGCAGGTGCAAAGTGGCTGGCAAAGGCATAGGGAAGGCCCTTTTGGGCAGCCAGGTGGGCAGAGTCTGTACTGGAACCAAGAATATAAACCGGAACATCTACGCCTTCGGCAACCGTGGCGCGTACTTTTGAATTTTTATTTTCTGCTGAAAAAAACTGCTGGATCTGCTGCACCTCTTCCGGAAATTTATATACCGCCTGCATACGATCTGACCTAATGGCGTGCGCGGTAACCTGATCTGTACCGGGAGCACGGCCAAGCCCGAGATCGATACGACCGGGATACAAAGAGCCCAAGGTTCCAAATTGTTCTGAAACGATTAAAGGAGAATGGTTGGGCAGCATAATTCCGCCGGAACCTACCCTTATCTTTTCAGTACCCCCTGCGATATGTCCAATGAGAACAGCGGTGGCCGAACTGGCTATGCTAATCATATTGTGATGCTCGGCCAGCCAAAACCTGGAGTAATCCCATTTTTCGGCATGTTGGGCGAGGTCGAGACTTTTTTTAAACGTTTGGGAAGGATTGGAGCCGGCGGCCACTGTCGCCAGTTCTAAAATCGAATATGGAATTTTTTTGTGGTTCATTTTCTTAATCAGGATTAGAAATTGGAATTATCGCTGCTTCGCTTTTATGAAAAAACCTGTGCCAGCCAAAATAACAATGGGTTTACGCTGTGACCGGCTTACAGGATTATAATCCCGGCCGGGGGAAATAAGGTATTTTTCCGGAGTAATCATATGTGCTTTTTTCGGGAAGCTTTAAGCTTCAGCTTTAGCGGCTGTTCCTTAAATTACAAATAATGGGATGCCATTTTCTTAAAATAAAAATAAAAGATAATCAGGGTTCTAAAAGCTTCGGTTTGTAAAGTATGCAACTGTTCCTGATAGTTTCCTTAAAGCAAAAGAATAAACCGTGATTCCATCGGGAGGAAACTAAGACCTTAGCGGCCTTCCTTCCGAAGCACTTCCAGGGGTGGGCTTTTTATTACGTCTATACTATTACTCAGGCCAATCAACAGGACCAGAAGAGTTATACCCGGAAACAGTACCAAAAATGGCATTTTTGAGGGAACAAAAGTGGAATCGAACAGCAACCACGCCAGGAGCAGACTACTAAGAAGGGATAGCAAAATGCCCGCCATAGCACCAAGTGCACCCAGGTAAAAATATTCCAGGGCGGTGATCTTGAGGATCTGCCGGTTACGGGCTCCCATTGTTCTTAGCAGGACATTTTCCCTTAGCCGTTGATATTTACTGGTGCGTACAGCTCCCAACAGTACAATGATTCCGGTAAGAATGCTGAAAAAAGCCATAAAATTGATAAGCCAGGAAATCTTTCCTAAGATGTCTTCTATAACTTCAAAGACCTTTCTTAAGTCGATCATGGAAACATTGGGGAAATTTTGAACGATATCGCGTTGAAGACCGGCCGAGGCAGCATCATTGGAAATTTTTGTGGTAATTACTCTAAACTGCGGAGCATCTTCTAAAACCCCATTTGGAAAGACAATGGAGAAATTCATCTGCATTCTTGCCCAATCCACAAGCCGAATATTTGCCACAGTAGTTTCCAGTAAAACACCCTGTACATTAAAGCTTATTTGATCGCCTACTTCAACCTTTGCATCTTCAGCGAAATTTGAGCTTACAGAAATCGGGACAACATCTTTGTTGTCAAAGGAGGCGATCCATTCTCCCGCTTCCAGGGTTTCTGAACTAATCATGGAATCCCGGTAGGTTACCCGGAATTCATGGTTGAGCACCCAGTTGTTAACTCCAGATGCACTGTCCATTTTTATTTCTTGCGTCGGTTTGCCTTTAATACTGTTTACCCGCATGGTAACAATAGGAATATTATCGATCACCTGCAGGTCATTTCCTAGAATGGTTCCGGCAACCTCCTGCTGTTGTTCCCTTTGCACATCCAGGAGGATCATATTAGGGTTTTCAGCTTCAGTTTCAAGGGAGGCCTGTGCCAGAAGCATATCTTTGGTAAAGTAGAGAGTGCTAATCAAAAAGCTGCCGACACCAATAGCAAGGATGAGGATAAGGGTTTGGTTTTGCGGTCTGAAAAGATTCAGTAGACTTTGCCTGGCTGTAAACCCCCAGCGCTTCGGAAAGTTCTTCCTTATAAAAAACATGAAGAAATGAGCCAGAGCAGCCAGTAGAGAAAAAGTCACCAAGAGTCCTCCCACGAAGGCAAGCGAATAAAGAACATTTTCCAGCAGCCAGTAAGAAAAAAGGAAAATAAAGCTAAATACAGCCATAGAGACGAGTATGGCAGACCAACGCGATCTTTTTCCGGAGCTTTCTTCCACTCTTAATGCCTGTAGCGGGGAAACATATAATGTGCCGATTAGCGGATATAGGGCGAACAGGACAGACATTATAACTCCGAGTACAATGCCTATAACTATAATTCCGGGAGAGTAGGAGAGGCTAATCTCCATTGGGAGGAGGTCACTTAACAGCCAGGGAAAAAGTCGCTGCAGGAGAAGACCGGCAATGGTACCTGTTATTCCCCCCAACAGCCCAATTCCTGCGATTTGGATAAGGTATATTAAAAATGTTTGCCTTCGGGTGGAGCCAAGGCACTTAAGAATAGCGACTGCTTTCAGCTTTTCTTTTAGATAAATATTTATGGCACTTGCAATTCCAATGCAGCCCAGCAGCAATGCTACGAAGGCCACAAGATTTAAAAATTTTCCGAAGTTCTCATAGCGTTTGCCAAGCCTTCGGCTGGTAGAGGTATGGGTATCAAGATCGGCATCTGCGGCATCCAGTGTATGGTCCAGTTTTTTATCTAAGAGTTCCATATCCATTTGGGGAGCAACAAAATAGTATTTGTAGTTGATCCGGCTTCCGGTTTGTATCAGCCCGGTCTCAGGAATAAATTTGTAGGGGATAAGCACTGGAGGAGCAATAGAACTAAAGAAGGAGTTACTGCCGGGAACTGCATTTAAAGCTCCTGTAATGGGAAGGCTTATACTGCCGATTTTAATGGAATCACCTCGCTTCAAATCAAATTGCAACATTAAAGTGGCATCTACCAGTGCACCTTTTCCCTCCTGAAATTCTTCGGAAGCAGCTGTTGGAGACGTTTCCAGCTTTCCATAAAATGGAAAGCCAACTTCTATGCCACGCACCTGTACCAGTTTTGTATGTGGGGTGCCTGGAAAAGCCGCCATAGAGCTGAAGCTAATCTCTCTGGCATTGGAACCGCCCAGGGAATCAATAATGGTTTCCACCTTGGCATTAGCGGGTTCATCACTTTCAATGATAAAATCGGCACCCATTAAAGATTTGGATTGTAAAGCTATATTTTCTCTTAGGTTACTGCTGAAGGATTGAATGGCCACCACGGCCGCAATACCAAGAATAATGGATGCCATGAACAACAACAGTCTCTTGCCGCTGGCTTTTCCATCCCGCCAGGCCATTTTAAAAAGCCAGCTTATACCCGCGGCATTATGTGAAGAATGGTCTGTCATTATTTTGAAGCAACTGTGTTTACA
>JBAVJE010000184.1:0-1549 GCA_049687615.1 Salinimicrobium sp.
AACAAACTTTCAATATCTTTGGCCGTATGAAAAATTATCTTGCAATTGCCATAGAAGCTGCTGTTCTAGCGGGAAGGGAGGTTATGAAATATTATTCGGCTGAAGAGATCGAGATGGAAATAAAAAGTGATAATTCTCCATTGACAATTGCCGATAAAAGCTCTAACGAAATAATTAATAGGTTTTTAGAGCCAACAGGTATTCCAATAATCAGTGAAGAAAATGAACAAATTCCTTTCGAACAGCGAAAAAAATGGGAAATGTGCTGGATAGTAGATCCCCTGGACGGGACTAAGGAATTTTTAAACAGAAATGGAGAATTTACGGTAAATATTGCGCTTGTTTCTTTAGGAAAACCAATTTTAGGTGTCATTTATGCTCCTGCTCTTGATTATCTTTATTTTGGAGATATTAGTACAGCTAAGGCATTTAAAGCTTCTGAAAACTTAAGTAACTTCAACGTTCAGAAGGTCATTGATAGTGCTACGGAAATTGCACCCTCAATGGGAGGAGGTTGTATTAGAATCGTCGGCAGTCGATCACACATGAATGATAGAACAGTTGAATACATTCAGAGTTTGAAAAAGGAGTCTGGTAAGGAAATCAAATTGATTTCAAAAGGAAGTTCTCTGAAATTTTGTTTGGTGGCAGAAGGAGAAGCCGAAATTTATCCTCGATTTGCCCCTACCATGGAATGGGATACCGCTGCAGGCCAGGCTATATGTGAAATTGTTGGCTTAAGCTGTACTTCTATAGGAACAGGAAATCCTATCGAATATAATCGTGAGGATCTCTTAAATGGACATTTTTTGGTTTCCAATGGTAGATAAATCCCAGAAAAGGCATATTGCCAAGACAGTTACCTGGAGAATAGTTGGTACTGTAGATACCATTCTTCTTGCATGGCTTATCTCTGGAAATCCTTTTACAGGCTTAAAGATTGGCTTTGCAGAGGTGGTCACCAAGATGTTACTCTACTATTTCCATGAAAGGATATGGTTTAAAACAGATTTTCAAGAAGAATCGAGGAAATGGAATAGTAGAAAACGCCATATTGCTAAAACTATTTCTTGGAGAATAGTTGGCACTTTAGATACTATGTTTCTTGCCTGGATAATTACAGGAAATCCACTAACCGGGCTAAAGATCGGATTAGCAGAGGTGGTTACTAAAATGTTGCTGTACTATCTTCATGAAAGAACCTGGTATAAAATTGATTATGGTGTGGCAGAAAAAAGGAAAGGAAGAACATCAGACCTTGGTGGTCTGCCTTCCAAAAAATAGCAGCTTTATGAAAATATGAAGAATATAATAAAACACGACTATAATATTTCTAAAGAAGACCGCAACAGGAAAAATAAGCATAGATCTTTTGTCATTTGGTTTACCGGTTTGTCAGGTTCTGGTAAATCAACAATTGCAAATAACCTTGAAAAATGCCTTTTTGAAGCCGGAGTAAGAGCCTATGCTCTGGATGGTGATAATATTCGCAGTGGATTGAATAAAGGGCTAAGCTTTACCCGGGAGGATCGTTGGGAAAACAATAGAA
>JBAVJE010000185.1:0-7980 GCA_049687615.1 Salinimicrobium sp.
CCCTTGATCACTGAAGAAGGAAAGTAATAAGCGACAATACCCGCATTTGCGAATCCAAATATGATCTGGATTACACCGGCCAAAACAACGGCCAAAAGGAAATTCTCAAAACTTCCCAGGCTGGCAATTGCCCCGAGTACAATCACTGCCAGGCCGGCGGCCGGACCGCTTACTCCAAGAGAACTTCCGGAGATACTTCCCACGACTATCCCACCTACCATTCCGGCTATAAGACCGGCGAAAAGCGGAGCACCACTTGCAAGGGCAATTCCCAGGCATAAAGGCAGTGCGACAAAAAATACGACAATACTTGCCGGAAAATCTTTTTTAAAATGTTTAAACATATAATAATAATAAATTGGTTAGACGGGAGGCTGACTCCTATCCAATTCTTAAAAATGTAAGGAGGTTATTTAGCGAAAGTCATTATACAGCAAGAGCTGTCGGGACAATTAAAAATCATCCGGAGATCCGCTAAAAAAACCTAAACAAAATGAATTATATGTATCGTGGTGGTGGAGAGAGCACTTCAAGAAAAACCTGATGATGATCTTCATCATAGAAGAATCTTCCTGTGTTTTCATCATTAAACAGAAGAGAAGCTGTTGGTTTTGTGGTATGTTCATCTTTCATGAACTCCAGATTCAACAGGTTCTTAGCAGAATTTTCTTCTTCGTTTGCTGTAAAAGCAAAAGCGACGTCAACATCCTTGTCAATACATATGACAATAGTAGGGCCCGCAACGAAGAGCGTAAAAACAAAAGCTAATATGTAAGCGATCTTTTTCAAGAGGGGCAAAAATAGCTTTTTCGGCAAGTTTGTAAACCTATGAAATGTTAAAATAAAGGGACATTTAAAGCCTCTTTAGTTCATTTTTGAGCATCCAACCCTGGTTACCGTTTGGTAGTTCAATTTCAAACCAGTCCTGAAAATCTTCGGTCACCTTTACTTTTGTGCCTTCATGAAGCTGAAATACATCTGTACTTCCAAGATTAGGTTCGCTTTTCACGTCGGCTTCTTCAGAAAAAACAATTGCAAAAGAGCTCTCCTGGTCAAGCCACAGTTTCATTGCTCCAATTCCCGCCGAAGAAAGAGCAAACAACAGGAAGAACATTCCGCAGATAAAGAAAATACGTTTAATAAGCGTACGCCGGCTAAAGTAGTAGGCCAGGAAGAAAACGACAAAGAGTAACATTCCAAAAATGGCGATCCAACCCCAGCCCGAGGCAGTAAATAAACCTGTTCCTCTCGAAAATAAGTCTGAAAACCCCTCTTTTGGCCCCTCATCTATGGCATCTACAGCCATATTCCTGGCAAACTCGAGATTATTTTTAACGTCTTCATCTCCCGGGTCCATCTGCAGCGCCTTCTCATAATGATAAATACTGGGCGCGATGTGACTAAGCTTGTAGTGCGCGTTGCCGAGGTTGTAGTGCAAGTCTGCCGAAGTTTCACCGTTCTTCAGGATTTGCTCATATAAGCTTATAGCTTCCCGGTAATCTTCGTTGGCATACGCGGCATTTGCCTCCTCGAACAGCTTATTATTTTGAGCAAATGCAGAGAGTCCTACGCATACGAACAGCAAAAAGATCAACTTTTTCATATCTGCTTATCTATTTCTGAAATTACCTTAACCGCCTTATCATAATCCTGCTGCATCGCAACATTAGAGGCCGGGGTGTACCTTGCAAATTCACAGCTCTTGAGCAACTCGATAAATTCAGTCACTGTGGTAGCCGAAACTTTCCTCGATTCCAGCAGGTCTTTAATGTGCTCTTTACTCATCTCACTGGTTTGAATATGCAGTTTAGCCTTCAAGTAATTGTGCAATGCCCTTTCCAGAGAATCATAGAATTTGGTTTGATCTCCCAGGTTTCTTTTGGCTTCAGAAAGATATTTCCTGGCCAGTTTATCAGCTTTTCTTATTCGGTTGCCCCGTACGTCACCTGCTCTTTCTTCTCTTCGCTTGCCAATAAATATGGCCAGTGGAATAATTAGCAGGGGCAGGGCAAAAAGGCTCCAGAATACCGGAGAGCCTAAAAAGGATGTTTCTCCTACAGGCCGCAGGTTTGTGCTGAGCTTGATATACCTAAACTGCTTCGCAATTGGCGCCACTTCCTGTTTTGTCGCAGCTGTTGAATTGTTCGCCACAGCCCCTTGAGGTGCTGCCTCCACATCTATAAGAATTTCATCTGAAGTAAGGGTCTTATAGCTTTCTGAAGCCAGGTCAAAATAGGAAAACGAAACCGGTGGGATGGGATATTTACCTTTGGTTTGAGGCACCAGGGTATAGGAATTGGATATGCTTCCGCGCATGCCTCCCCTATCTGTGTTCACATTTTCTACGTATTCGGGCTCAAACTTTTCCATGGAGGCGGGCACAGTCAATGGCGGCAGATCAAAAAGCTTCAGGTTTCCCTGTCCGCTTACCTCTACTTTGGCTTCCAAAGCCTCAGTGGCCCGCAAATTATCTTTGTCGGTAGTTACCTGCAGTTTTAAATTCTCTCCTACTGCGCCGGTAAAGTCTTCGGGCTTGCCATCCTGAGGCAGGGGTTTAACGTTGATTGTCCTGTTTCCCGCGGCCACAGTCTTGTCAACAGTTTCGTAAAAACGGTTACCAAAAATATCACGACGGTTGCCCGGCACCTCTACAGAAACGGCAAGGGTTAGCGGCTCAATGTCCAGTTTTCCTGTCTTCTGCGGATAAAGCACTGTCTTTCTCAACACTACATAGCGGTAAGGTTCGCCTTCATAGGTGCCGTTTTCCACCTGCAGTCTCTGCATATCGATGTTCTGACTCCAAAAGTCGCTAAACTTAGGATTGTCCATTTGCCTCCAATCGGTGACATTGATACGTGGACTCACGTACAGCTTATAGACAATGGTCATGGCTTCGTTGAGATAAGGATTAGGGTTGGAGATCTCGGCTACAAGATGCAAATTTTCTGAAGCTACATATTCAGAATTATCACCATCTGTAGGTTCATCTACCGCTGCGGTCACTACCACTTCAACCGGCATGGTCTTATATACATTGCCATCAATGGTGATCTCTGCCTGGCCTATGGTTAATTTCCCCCTCTTTTTAGGCGCCAAAAAATAACTGTAGGTCTTCGAGTAGCTTTTTTTACCATTTATCCAGCTATTGCTTACAGCCTGATTAGGGCCGCCTACCACTGTAAAATTGGAAAAAGAAGGGGGACTAAAATTATCACCGTCTTCGTTCATGGTAAAATCCACCCGAAGCCGCTCATTCACACCCAGCTTTTTCTTGCTGACCGTCGCGTCAAACTGCACCTGTGCCCCGGCGAGTATCGGGATCATCAAAAAAAGTAAAATTAAGATCTTATTCTTCATTTTTCGCTCCTGGTTTACCAGTCTTTTTCGGTTTGAGTCTTTACTCCTTTAACTTTTTGAGCATTTATCTTATCCTGGATCTTTTTCTCTTCGTTCCCCATAGCCTCCAGGAGGTTTTTCACCTGCTGCGGAGAAAGCTGCCCC
Source organism: Salinimicrobium sp. (assembly GCA_049687615.1). GTDB lineage: Bacteria > Bacteroidota > Bacteroidia > Flavobacteriales > Flavobacteriaceae > Salinimicrobium. Next base: position 3,502 of record JBAVJE010000185.1, read on the forward strand.
GGTCTTGGTTGCGGCTGCTTTTGTTGTTCCTCTTGTTTATCACCACCTTCATCCTGTTGCTGCTGGTCTTTATTTTGAGGTTGACCTTCATCGTCTTTCTTGTCCTGTCCCTCTTTTTTATCCTGATCCTGTTTTTCACCACCCTTGTCTTTTTCATCCTGTGGCTTGCCGTCATCACTCTTCTCTTTCTCTCCCTGATCTCCCTGCTGATCTTTTTTATCCTGTTGATCTTTATTTTGATCTTGCTGGTCCTTGTTCTGCTTCTTATTCTGATCTTTATTATCGTCTCCCCCGCCTTTTTTCTGTTCTTCTTCCAGCATTTTTTTCGCCAGCGCGAGATTATACCGCGTCTGGTCATCTGAAGGTTGATTACGCAGGGAATTTTTGTAAGCCTCAACCGCTTCTTTGTACTTCTTCTGCTTCATAAAAGCATTTCCCCGGTTATGAAAAGAGTCGTGCTTCAAACTCTTTTTTTCGGAAACCTTTGCCGCTTGCCCATGACGTTCCACTGCCTGCCCGTCAATATCTTTTTCGTAATACAAATTACCAAGATTATATTTAGCCTCGGCATTTGATGGGTCTGTCGCAATGGCTTTTCTATAGAGAGCTTCTGCGGAAGCCATGTCGTCTTCGGTCTTTGCTGCCTCAGCTTCCTGCATGTAGCGTTCGGCAGTACGTGCTGCCTCCTTAGGATTTTCCTGTGCCATGACCGGAAAAACCATCAGCACAAAGAGGCCCAAAAAGAGCATTTTTGACAGGTTATGATTTAGTAACTTTTTCTTCTCCATCTTAAGTTACTTTTGTTCGTTAAATAAATTCAGTTTTGTAAGCCAGGAGGTTTTTCGTTCCAGCAGCAGCATGTCCAAAAGCAGAAATAACAGCCCCAGAGCCACAAACCACTGATACTGGCTCTTATATTCGGCTATTTGCTGAGATTCAAACTCCTTTTTGTCCATGTTTTGAAGTATTTCAGTCACTTGGTCCACCACTTGCCCGGTTACCCGTCCATTGATATACTGCCCATTGGCTGCCGAAGCGATCTCCTTAAGCGTATTCTCGTTTAAACGGGTGATCACGGTCTGCCCCTGATTATCTTTTTTATAACTCTGAACAATCCCATTCTTTTTGTTGGGAATCGTAGTTCCTTTTTGTGTCCCGACTCCAATGGTCACTATTTTGATCCCTTCCCTGGCTGCCTGTTGTGCAATATTATCAATATTCCCCTCGTGGTCTTCGCCATCACTAATTAGAAATAGCACACGATTGATCTGGTCTTTATCATTAAAATAGGTTGTTGCCAGTTCAATTGCTTCCTTGATCGCAGTTCCCTGGGAAGAAAGCATATCTGTGTTCATATTTTGCAGGAACATCTTGGCCGCTGCATAATCTGTCGTAATAGGAAGCTGCGGAAAAGCGCTGCCCGCATAGGCGATGATGCCAACACGGTCGCCCGCCAGATTGTTGATGATCTGCGTAACCAGCTGCTTGGATTTTTCCAGTCTGTTGGGCGCAATATCTTCGGCCAGCATACTTTTTGACACATCTACCGCAAAAACCACGTCTACACCTTCACGTTTTACAGTTTCCATTTTTGTGCCAAACTTTGGATTGACAAGCGCAACTGAAAAACTGGCAATAGCCAGACATAACAGCACCACTTTAAAAAGCATTTTTGAAGTCGAACGGTTGGGGCTAAGTTTGTTGAGCAGCTCCTTATCGGCAAATTTTTTCTGGGTGCGCCGCCTCCAGAAAACAACAAAAGCAAACAGCAACACGATCACAGGGATGGCGAGCAGAAACAAGAAATATGTCTTATCTTCTAAAAGATACATTAGGTCAATTTTTCTTTTTATACAAAGCTCCTAAAGAGCGTAAACCTCAACAGCACCTCCAGCATTAGCAGCGCTCCTGCCAACAACAGGAACGGCCTGTACTTTTCATCATAGTTATAAAACTTGAATTCTTCGATCTCTGTCTTCTCCAGCTGATCGATCTCGTTGTAGATCTCCTCCAGCTTTTTATTATTGGTCGCCCGGAAATATTTTCCTCCGGTAACCCGGGCTATTTCCTTTAAAAGAGCCTCATCAATCTCAACAGGAACCCTGCCATACTGGAAATCGCCGTTTGGAAGTATAGCCACCGGGGACAATGCAGTTCCATTGCTACCCACCCCTATGGTATAAGTTTTAATGCCAAATTCAACTGCGAGTTCACTGGCAATTTTTGGATCGATGAAGCCGGAGTTATTCATCCCATCGGTGAGCAGGATAATGACTTTACTTTCGGCTTTACTGTCTTTTAAACGGTTAACTGAAGTGGCAAGTCCCATCCCAATTGCCGTCCCGTTCTCGAGAACGTTGTTATACTCCACATCATCAAGCGCACCTAAGACAATGCCCTTATCGCTGGTAATAGGAGTTTTGGTAAAAGCTTCCCCGGCATATACCACAAGGCCGATCCTGTCTCCAGGCCGGTCTTTAATAAATTCTGCAGCTACCTCTTTTGTCGCGGCCAGCCGGTTTGGTCTCAGGTCCCGCGCCAGCATACTCGCCGAAACGTCAATCGCCATGACAATATCTATCCCGCTGGTGGAGCTGGTGTGTGATGAAATGTCTACAGACCTTGGTCTGGCCAGGGCGGTAATCACCAATGCCAGCACCAATAGCCGCAGTATGAAGAGCACCGGCCGCAATGTTCCTAAAAATCCGGGTTTGGCTTCAAATCCCTTGATACTAGAGATCCTTAATTCGGCTGTTTCTTTTTTTCTTTTCCAAACATACCAGGCCATGGCCAGAGGCAAAACCAGCAACAGCCAGAAATATTGTGGGTCTTCAAAAAGGAAATTTTCAGACATCAATTTTGTTCATTTCTAAGTTCTACAGAACCGGTTATTCTTTGAACGATCTCGTCGGCATAAGTGTCATCTTCGTCGTAGATCACCACGATTTGCTGAAAACCTCCGGCTTCAGCAAAATTCAGGATGGCATAATTCTTTTTTATCAGTTTATCCTTTCCAACAGGAAGGCTCATGTTTCCAAAGATCTTGAGGCCATTGGCGCCGTTAAGAGTGGAAATATCTTCCTGCTTTGTAATAATATTCTTGGCACCCTGATCTTCAAGATAAGTGTACACCTCATCTACAGCCGCATCCAGCTTGAAATCCTGTCCTGCAGGGCGGGTATTTACTTCGGTATAAAGATGTTTCAAAGTTCCATAGCGAAAAGTCTCCTTTCCGGCAGTTATTCCTATAGTATCGGTCATATCTCTTACTAGAACGTCGGGAGTTGTAATCGCAACCGGCGGAGTACCATATTCACTCCTAATCCAGTCGCTTTCAAGTAGTTCTTTACTTTCATTTCCAAAAAAGGTGTCACTAAAGTAATCTACCCCTTTTGTCGAAATGACAAAAGCTATGCCTGCACTTAGCAATAGTACTATTGCGGCCACTGCCACAATTATTTTTTTCGCTCTCTTCTTTCGTTCCTGCTTATCGCGGTATTGCCTGTCTTTTAACAACTCCTCTTCGGTTGGCTGCGGAATGGAGGCTTTGGTGTCATTAATGACATTTTCAACACTGCTTCTATCTTCCCTGGCCGTAAGAATATCCGGCCGCGTATTAGCAAACTTTGCAAGGTCGGCCCGCTCCAGGATAACCTTCAGGCGTTCAATAGTGGTGTCCTGCAAATGCAATCGGCCACGGTCTCTTTCAGCTTCAAGATAAGCAATAAGTTCATTGGTGGTACTTTCCATGGCATGATCATAGACCTCCCCGTCAAGGTAACGCCTCACCGCTTCCGAAAGTTTTGAATAATATTCCTTGGTTTCTTTTTGTTCCAGCAAATGCGAATTATCCAGCTCCTTCAGCTCAAATAGGGCCTGTTCATAAGGCGGCAGTTTATTCGCGGCAGCTTCTTTTCGTTTTTTTCTTCGGAAGAGAAATAAGATGATGAGGCCAATAACTATAATTGCGCCCAGCAGCCACCAAACCCATTCGGGAACCGAGAAAGCTTGAGGAACTTCCACAGCAGGTTTTATGGGGAACATTTTTTGCTTGGCGGTATCAACCACTACATCATTAACCTCTACTGAAATGGAGTCGGTAAAAAAGCTTTGGTCATTAATGATTAGCTTTTGGCGCGGAATGCTGTAATGACCAGAATCAAACTGGGTGAGGGCGTATTCTTTCAAAAGCCTTACTCTGTCCTGGATCTTACTGGTGTCAATGGCGTAAGATTCGATCATCTCAAGGGGACTGAAGGTCTGGCCTTCGGGAAATACAACAAGATCTGAAGGTTTTGCTTCTACCGAAATTTGATAGGTGATCTGCTCACCAATGCTGATTTGGGTGGTGTCCACCCCCGATTTTATTTGTTGGGCAAAGGCCTTTGTTCCGAAGAGAAAAAAGAAAACTGAAAAAACAGAAAGAGCAATAAATTTGCCTTTTTTGGATCCATATGTTTTCTCAAAATTCGTATTCAT
>JBAVJE010000186.1:0-6547 GCA_049687615.1 Salinimicrobium sp.
TTTTCACAATAGTCAATTATGGATCCTAATTGCTGGGCGTTGCCTGTCGCTAAAAAATCAATAGGATTGGATACGGACGACCCGTCAAATAACTGGTCTAGCAAGGCTTCGCTTTCCTTTCCTTCTAAATGCGGAATTTTCAGGCCGTTCTTGGACAACACATCTGTGAGCATTACAGCAGGTCCTCCGGCATGGGTGATGATCGCTATATTCTTTCCTTCGGATTCTTTTTGCAAAAGTACGCCGGCAACCGTAATAAGTTCGTTTCTGCCATAGCAGCGAATAATGCCCGCTTTTTTAAACAGGGTATCTACAAAAACATCTGAATTGGCAATAGCGCCCGTATGTGAAGAAGCCGCCCTGTTCCCCTCTTCTGAACTACCGGCCTTAATAGCCGCTATTTTACAGCCTTTACGTATCAAGGAAGCTGTATGTTTTAAGAACTTTAGCGGGTTCTTAATGCTTTCAATATAAAGCAGTTTTACTTTTGAACTTAATCCCTTTTCAAAAGATTGATCTAAATATTCCAGGACCTCCTCTACTCCCAGTTGGGCACTGTTTCCAACGGTATAAATGCTTGAAAATGTAAGGCCCATACTTTTCGCCGCTTCAATTATAAAGACTGCAGTTGCACCTGAACCTGATACGAAATCAACTCCTTTTTCATCTAGTTTTGGGACCGGTGTTGTAAAAACTCCCGTGTAATGTTGGTTAATTAGTCCAATGTTATTAGGGCCTAATAAACTTCCGCCTGCTTCATTAATTAATTCCACAATTTCCTTTTCCAATTGCGCACCATTTTCATCCTTTTCACTAAATCCGGCGGAAAAAATAATAAAGCCTTTAGTGTTCTTTTGTCGCGTAAGGACCTTTACGGTTTCATACACATATTTCGCAGCGATCGCGATGATAGCAAGATCAACTTCCGGAATATCATTGATATCATTATAAGATCTAACTCCCTGAACAACCTCCTGTTTGGGATTGACCGCAAATAATTGCCCTTTAAATTGATGGTCGATCAGGTTTTTTAAAACTCTGCCACCGGGACTATGAATATTATCTGAACCTCCAATAACAACAATGCTTTGGGGATGGATTAATTTTGAATGAAGCATAAAAACAAGGAATTTTAATAATTGTAAAGGAAAACATTAAAAATTGGTTTTTAACTGACCTTCATCAGCATATGTTTGATTACATATTTGTTAATTTGAGAGAACAGCTAAACTTTTCAGAATATGTATGCATTTTCGAACGCAGTGAATTCCATGCATTCAGAGGACATCAAACAATTAATGAAACAGGCTTCCGGAAAAAGCCTGATCTCATTTGCCGGGGGCATGCCAAATAATGATCTGTTCCCAGTAGAACAAATTGATGACATTTATAATTCCCTGCCTGAAGACATCAAAAAATTATGTTTTCAATACGGCCCAACCTCCGGGTATCCACCTTTAATTAAGTCTTTGGAAAGCTACCTGGAGAATAAGGGACTGGCAGTTGGTGATAATAAAATTTTGATAACCACCGGTTCCCTTCAGGCCATATCTATCATCACCCAGGAATTTGTCAATGAAGGAGATATCATATTAACCGAAAACCCTAGTTTTTTAGGAGCTTTGTCGGTTTTTGAAACTGCCGGAGCTGAAATACACAGTATCCCGATCGATAAAGATGGGATAGATATAGAAGCCCTGAAAAGTAAAATTGCATCTTTGGACCGAAAGCCTAAATTTTTATATGTCACGCCTAATTATCACAATCCAGCTGGCATCATTTACACACCTGAAAGAAAAAAAGAACTGCTGGAAGTTTTGTCCGGTACAGGAATAATACTGTTGGAGGATGATGCTTACAGTGATCTGTATTTCAATGAAGACGAAAAACACCTGACCAAATCCATGAAATCGTTTGGTGTTAAGGATGTAGAAATTATTTATACAGGCTCATTTTCAAAAATATTGGGTCCGGGTTTCAGATTAGGCTTTATGCTGTCTTCGGAAGAAATTTTCGAAAAAGCGGAAACCGTCAAACAAGCAATGGACGCCTGCACTTCCAATTTCATGCAGATATTAGCCAATGAGTTTTTAACACAGAATAAACTGGAGCCATATTTGGCATTTTTAAGAGGTGAATACCTGGAACGCAAAAATATGCTCCAAAAGCATTTGAAAACCTACATGCCGAAAGAGATTACCTGGAATGAACCAAAAGGTGGGTTTTATATCTGGCTTAAATTACCACCGCATATTAAGTCGACAGACATTTTCAAGGAAACTGTCGCTAAAGGCGTTGTATTTGTAACGGGAAGAACCTTTGATCCCGCCAGTAAAAAAGATGACAGATTACGACTTTCTTTTTCAAATATGCCAAAGGAACAAATTGAAAAAGGGGTAATTATTTTATCTGAAACAATAAAAAAAGTACTGGAAAATTTTAAAATGGCACTCTCATAACCAATAAGCTACAATATATTAACCTAGCCGAAGGTCACTTCGAATTGGGTTAAAAAACGCGTCATTCTGAACTTGTTTCAGAATCTTATAACGTTAATGATCAACACGATAAGAGACCCTGAAATCAAAGATTCGACAGAGTCAAATAAATTCAGGGTGACGGAATAACAGGAATACTTTATTTACTGTCAGCCAGATCAGTGATTCCTTCAGCTACTTTTTTACCTTCAGCAAATGCTTCCAGGTTCAGCTTAATGATCCTTTCACTTTTACGCTGAAACAACTTTTTAATGGCTTCGATCAAACTCTCTTCCGATAAAGGAATTATCGCAGATGCCGCTCCCAATAATACCATATTAGCCGCTTTTGAATTCCCGATCTTTTTAGCGATCTCAGTTGCATCTACAATCACATGATTCGGATGCTTTTTAATCTGGTCAAAAAGATCATTTTTTTCAGGATAATTTGAAGTATTGATAAAAGATTCCGAATCTGTGACCAACCAGCCATCCTTCTTCAGAAATGGCATATATCTTAATAATTCCATCGGTTCTACCGATAAGATCAAATCTGCTTTTCCCTCCGGAATAAGATCAGAAAATATTTCTTTGTCAGATATTCTTACGTGTGATTGAACGGCACCGCCGCGTTGGCTCATCCCGTGAACTTCTGATTGTTTAATAAACAAATCGTCGCTTAAAGCAGCTGTATCCAAAACCGCGGCAATAGTTAAAATTCCCTGACCGCCTACACCTGATAATATAATATTTGTTTTCATCTGTTTAATTTTTTCTAAGTCAAATACTCTAGTTTAATGAAGCGATCCTTGCTTTAATTTGCTCTTTTTGATCTCTGGATAGTCTCACGCAGGGTCTTTCAGAAATTATGACTGAAACCCCTTTGTATTTCAATTCATTCCGCAAAACATCCACATTTTCTTCGTGGTTCTTTTTTAAAGGAACTATGGTTTTAAGGTGGTCGGGATGGACGCCGATACCCAAACAGATCTTATGTAACCTACCTACCGCGGTTGATTCCTGGGCTCCTGTCATGGCAACAGCAGAGTTGTCTGAAATTATAACCGTAATAGGTGAATTTTCATATACAGCATCTAAAAGCCCTGTCATTCCGGAGTGTGTAAAAGTTGAATCGCCAATGACCGCGATGGTATTCTCCATCCCTGCATCTGCAGCTCCTTTGGCCATGGTAATGGAAGCTCCCATATCTATAAGGGTATTAATGCTGTTCAAAGGTGGTAAAGCACCCAGGGCGTAACAGCCAATATCTCCAAAAACGTTCTTGTCCCCGATCTCCGGGATCAAATCATTTATCGTATTGAAAAGATCTGTATGTCCGCAGCCTTCGCAGAGTTGTGGTGGCCTAGCTGTAACTACGGAAGGAATTGGTTCAATCTTATGCTGAAAAAGACCTAAAGATCTGCCAACTATGTTAGGGTTCAGTTCTCCGGTTCGCGGAAGATCACCGGACAGCTTTCCTTTTATTTTGTCGTTTTCATCAAAATAATTATGCAGCAACTCTTCTACTATCGGGTAACCTTCTTCTACAACAAGAATTTCATCACAATGCTGGTATAAAGCTTTAATTTTTTCTTTGGGTAAAGGATATTGTGAGATCTTTAAAATAGAATAAGGATTTTCCTCCTCTCCAATATTTTCCATCACATAGTTATAAGCTAATCCACAGGCTATGATCCCCAGCTTCCTGTCGTTACTTAAATTAATGCTATTTAGACCAGAATTTTCAGAATGTTCGATCAAAGCATCCTGTTTATTAACCAATTGATCGAATTGTTTTCTAGCATTCATAGGAAGTAATGCAAAGCGTGAAGTATCTGCTGGTAGATTCACATCGTTAGGCTTCCTTCTCTCCTTAACCTCTATCCCTGCCCGGGAGTGTGATAAACGGGTAACCAGTCTTAATAATACCGGCAATTTTACTTCTTCCGAAAGATCAAAGGCATAGGACATAAGATCATATGCTTCCTGCTGACTTGACGGTTCTAAAATCGGGATCATGGCGAATTTTCCGTAAAAACGGGAATCCTGTTCGTTCTGCGAGGAGTGCATCGAAGGATCATCGGCTACTACAACCACTAGTCCGCCATTTACTCCGGAAACCGACATATTCATAAAAACATCAGAAGCCACATTCAGGCCAACATGTTTCATGACCACCATAGATCTCTTGCCAACATAAGACATTCCTAAAGCAGCTTCCATAGCCGTTTTTTCATTAACAGACCAGGTCGTGTGTATCTTTAATTCCTTTGCGAGTTTTGACCTTTGAATATATTCAGTGATTTCCGTTGAAGGTGTGCCGGGATAAGCATAAACACCCGACAAACCAGCATCAATACTGCCTTGTGCAAGGGCTTCATTACCTAATAGTAAACTTTTCATCTGTTGCTATTTTGTTCTTATAAAGTGGAAATGACCTACTCTTTATGGACATTTCCTACAACGTTTTAGTTGCGCAACTAATTTAGAAGTATCAGGGTTAACAGAGTATGACCTTTGTCATACGTTGAGCACTTCAAAAAGCCAGGTTTTTTACAACCAAAAAGAAGTCTCAAAAATGTCATTTTTGGGAGTGAATATCCTCCGGATTTATCCGAAGGAACAAGGAATTTTTCAAACAGGGTTTTAGCCCAAACAGGTACATAAAAAAGAGGCTGTCTGAAAAGGCAGCCTCTTTTTGTCATTTTTGAAACCTTTGTTTACGCAATCTCAATCATCCGCTTAGGCTGAACTTTAGCCTCTTCTTTTTTAGGAAGAGTGATCTCCAGCACTCCGCTGTTATAAGCTGCAGATATTTTTTCGCTGTTTACAGTTTCAGGAAGGCTGAATGCTCTTTTGAAATTAGAGTAGCTAAACTCTTTCCTGGTGAATCTTCCAATTTTATCAGAAGTTTCATTTTCCTTTTTCTCTTCCGAAGATATGGTCAACACATCTTTGTCCAGTTCAATATTGAAATCTTCTTTGGTCTTTCCCGGAGCAGCAACAGCAACCAAGAAATTGTCATCACTCTCAAAGATATTCACAGCAGGAATGCTGGTTCCAATACTGTTCACATTGGTGGTACCACCTAACCAATCAGTTTTAAACATGTCATCGAAAACTGATGGCAGCCAATTGGCCTCGTTTCTTTTAATTATACTCATAATATTATTGTTTTAGTTTGACACTTTTATTTTTACACTTACTCCTTAGCAAACCAAATACCACTGTAATCTTAGCTTCAAAACAAGCCATTATGACATTAAACACCTTATTTATTATGACTTTATGTCATATTTAAGACTCAATGCTCCTTTTCCGGTTCAATATAATGGACTAAGTTCCTCAGGTTTGCTGAAACTTCATTATTTTTGCAGCTCATAAAATTTCCCAAATGCCACTATCGAATAATGACATTTTCAAAAAGCTTCGCGTAGCCCTGAAATTACGTGATGATGATATTGTTCATATTTGTTCCCTTGTAGATTTTAAGGTGACAAAAAGTGAGATAGGCGCTATTTTCAGAAAAGAAGATCATCCCAAGTATATGGAATGTGGAGATCAATTCCTCAGGAATTTTCTGAACGGACTTGTGATCTACAAACGTGGTCCTCTTCCCGGGAAAAAAGAATAAATTACCCGCATGGCTGTACTTACAGAAAAAAGAAATATCTCTGCTGCAGAAGTTGCAGTTCTCAACAACAAATACAAAGACCTTTCTATTACAGGTCGCATTGCCGAGCTATATAAAGATTTTAATCAGGCAGAAATCATGCTTACCAGTTCCTTTGCGGCTACCTCTGCCTTTCTTCTGAAGTTTTTCTCTGAGGTCAACCAGGATCAGCTGGTGTACTTCATTGATACCGGTTATCATTTTGAGGAAACTCTCGAGTACAAGCAAAAATTGACTGAACTATATGGATTGAAAGTGAAATCAATTAGTGCTGTTAAAGAAGAGCATGAATTTACTATCCATGACCAGACCTGGAAGAAAAACCCTGACCTATGTTGCCAAATCAATAAAGTGAAACCAATTGACCTCATTAAGGCCAAATATACGCTTTGGGTAAG
>JBAVJE010000187.1:0-2847 GCA_049687615.1 Salinimicrobium sp.
AAATGGTTATTCCAGGGTAAGATTATGCGCGCAGAGCAGGGCGGTTGAAAACGAATGCTATGTAGCCATAGCCGGGTCTGTCGGGAATTTGCCTAAGGTGAACAATATGGATATTCAATACGCCCAAAGTGCCGTATTCACACCATCAGATTTCTCTTTTCCCGTAAACGGAATTAAGGCGGAAGCTACTCCAAACACAGAGAGTACCCTGTTGGTAGATGTCGATCTTGATCTGCTTAAAGAGCTGCATACCTTTGGAAGTGTACGTAACCTTACCGACAGAAGACATGATTTGTATTCCCTTAAGAAGAAGAAAATTTAAAGGAATTTCATAAATTTTTTGGCCAGCTTGAGTTTGCCGCTGTAAGGTGGGTATCGCAAAGGAATATCCAGCCAGGTTGCCCTTTTGCTGATGCTCTTTTTGTGTGTAAAAGTTTCAAAAGAGAATTTCCCGTGATAGGCACCATAACCGCTATCGCCAACGCCACCAAAGGGTAAATTCTTATTCGCGATATGCACTAGAACATCATTGACCACCCCGCCTCCAAAATGGTATTTTTCAAGAATTTTTTCTGAAAAGTCCTTTTCTTCGGAAAATACATAGAGCGAAAGCGGTCTTGGGAAATGCCTGATGATTTTTTCTATATATTCTTCTGAAGAGTAGGAAAGAATAGGCAGAAGAGGGCCAAAAATCTCGTCTTGCATGATCTCAGAATCCAGATCGGGCTCGTCAATGAGGCTGGGAGAGAAGTACAGGTTTTCTGCATCTGTATGCCCTCCAAAAAGGCAATTTTGCCCTTGCATTAAATTTTCCAGTCTGTCAAAATGTTTTTTGTTGATGATTCTTGCAAGATCATGAGAATTAGTCTGGTCTTTTCCGAAGAGAGAAACGATCTCTTTTTGAAGTGCCTCAACAAATTGTTTTTTTATAGAAGCATCAACCAGGAGATAGTCCGGCGCTATGCAGGTTTGCCCGGCATTGATGAATTTACCCCAGACGATTCTTTTTGCCGCCAGGTTAATCTTCGCCGAGCTATGGATAATACAAGGGCTTTTACCGCCCAATTCCAGAGTGGCGGGAGTAAGGTTTCCTGCAATTGCTTTAGCAACTATTCGGCCCACAGGAACACTGCCGGTAAAAAAGACATAGTTCCATTTTTGTTCCAGCAGTTTTTCTGAAACCTCTACACCTCCCTCTACCACACTTACCCATTCCTGGGGGAATACTTCTTCAAAGATTTGTGTGATTACAGCCGAAGTGTGGGGTGTGAATTCACTGGGTTTTATCACCACAGTATTACCGGCTGCGATAGCGCCTATTGCCGGGGAAACAGTTAATTGAAAAGGATAGTTCCAGGGTGCAAGCACCAGGCAAACACCATAAGGATTTGGATAAATATAATCTTTAGACGGGTAATTGAGCCAGGAACTTTTGACCTTTTCGGGCTGAGTCCATTTCTTAAGATTTTTTATAATGAACTTAAGTTCGCTGAGAATGAAACTGGTCTCTGTGATATAGGTTTCAAATTCGGGTTTTTTGAAGTCTTTGTAAAGGGCTTCTGAAATTTCCTTTTCCTTTGATTCCACCAGCTCTTTGAGCTGCCTGAGTTTGTTGATCCTCTCGTCGACATTTCTAGTGCCTCCGGTTTCAAAAAAGGCATTTTGACGGGTCATTAATTCGGAAATATCAGTATCCGGAAAACTGTTTTTTGCTTCAGCCATAGAACGGGTTGTAAGAAGATTTATATTTTATTTTTTCGCAAAAATTAATTTGGTTAATCAAGAACTTCCTCAAAAGTATTGCCCTGGCGTAAATTTCCAGAGCGATAACCACGCATGAACCAGTCTTTTCTTTGTTGTGAGCTACCATGGGTAAACGAGTCGGGATTGACTCTTCCCTGGGTTCGCCTTTGTATGGCATCGTCTCCAACCGCGTTGGCAGCACTTAAGGCAATATCGATATCACCTTCCTCCAAATATTCCTGGTTATGATTCGCCCATACGCCGGCGTAAAAGTCTGCTTGTAGTTCCAGGGCTACAGAGAGTTCGTTTGCCTCTATCTGGTTACTGTTTTGTTGAAGCTGCCGCACCTGAGACGAGGTTCCCAACAGCGTTTGCACGTGATGCCCCACTTCATGAGCAATTACATAGGCAATGGCAAAATTTCCGTCTTTAGCTCCAAACCGCTGCCTTAACTCTTTAAAGAAATCCAGGTCCATATAGATCTTTTGATCCTGCGGACAATAAAACGGACCGGTAGCAGCCGAAGCAGCCCCGCAGCCAGTTTGCACCGCATCATTAAAAAGAACCATTCCCGGTTCCTGATACTGCCTGTTGTTTTCCCGGAAAAGCTCCCTCCAGATATCTTCTGTATCTGCGAGGACTATTGCAGCAAAATCTCCCAGATCTTTTTCTTCGGCAGTTAATTCACGAGACTCGCCATATGATGATTGTTGCTCAAATTGCTGAAGGGTTTCAGTAACATCTCCTCCCGAAAAGAGTTGAATTGCCAGGAAGATCAGCCCAATAATTCCTCCTCCCACGGCAATTTTCCCTCCGGTCGATGTCCCTCTTCTGTCCTCGACATTAGAGCTCTTTCTTCTGCCTTTCCATTTCATGATGATCTTTTTCCTAAAAATAGAATAAATTCTTCAGACAAAGCAGAAGATTAAAGCTTCAGGACAAGGCTTAACGTCAGTTTAAGAAATCTTAATGAGAAGTCTTCCGAAGAAATGGAAAAGATCAAATTCGACAGGTTCCAAAAATGGCCTTTTTGGAACCTGTCGAATTTTAATTTCTTTAGAGGCTTCTATTTTTTGAAGGTTACAGGCAAGGCATACCTTACAT
>JBAVJE010000188.1:0-3214 GCA_049687615.1 Salinimicrobium sp.
AGCTCGGCCTCACGATTGAGCAACATGAAAGTGGAAATAAGGCCAATAAGTCCGAAGAAATGGTCTCCGTGTAGGTGAGAGATAAAAATATGTTTGATCTTGCTGAATTTGATCTTCTTCCGCCTTAATTGCACCTGTGTGCCTTCCCCACAATCAATGAGAAACAGTTCGCCGTTAATCTCGAGTACCTGCGAAGTGGGATTGGTAAAAGTACGTGGCGTGGCTGCATAACAACCCAGAATAGTCAATTTCATTTTCCAGCATTTTTCGAAAGATAACGGTTTTAAAAACCAAGCTCCCTTTCGATTTCCTCCATTTGAATAATATCTTCGGCTTCCAGTAAAGTGGGAACCACATTGAGTTCTTCGGGAACCCTGTCTATATTGATGGTATCATTAACAATGACAAAAGACTTCTTGTTCTTACGATGCCGGTTAGATAAAGGCAAAAACGTCAACAGTTCCTCCAACTCGAGCGTACCGTATCTCAAAATATCTATTACCAGGTTCTCGTCCTCAAGACTCTCATGTATGGACACCAAGAAGGATGCGAAATCTTTTACACTGTCCTTTTGGTCCCGCAGGATCTTATAATTTTTCTTTTCTTCTACTTTCATACCTGTTTTATTTTTGATGCCAGTAGATAAATCACGGCCATTCTTATGGCTACCCCATTTTGCACCTGGTCAAGAATTATCGCCTGATCAGAGTCGGCTACATCACTGGTGATCTCTACTCCCCTGTTGATTGGTCCGGGATGCATAATCACAATCTTCTTGTCTAGTGAATCCAGAAGCTGTTTATTAAGTCCGAAAAGCTGCACATATTCCCTGGTACTTGGAAAATAGCTTATTTCCATCCTTTCGTTCTGAACCCTCAACATGTTAGCCACATCACACCATTCAAGTGCTTTTCTAAGGTTTGGCTCCACTTCTACTCCAAGAGATCTAATATGTTTTGGAATAAGGGTATTGGGCCCGCAAACCTTTACCTGCGCTCCCTGAAGTTTAAGTGCAAAAATATTTGAAAGTGCGACCCTGCTGTGCAGGATATCACCTACGATGACCACTTTTTTACCCCCTACTTCTCCCAATCGCTCTCTAATGGAATAAGAATCCAGCAAAGCCTGGGTAGGATGTTCATGCGCCCCGTCTCCGGCATTGATGATCCTGGCATCGACGTGTTTTGAAAGAAAGATTCCTGCACCCGGATTTGGGTGCCGCATTACCACCATATCCACCTTCATCGAAAGTATATTGTTCACCGTATCTATAAGGGTTTCTCCCTTTTTGACAGACGAAGATGCAGCGGAAAAATTTACAACATCGGCGCTAAGACGTTTCTCGGCAAGTTCAAAAGACAGTCTCGTTCGCGTGCTGTTTTCAAAAAAAAGGTTGGCAATAGTAATATCACGAAGAGAAGGCACTTTTTTGATTGGCCGGTTGATCACTTCCTTAAAATGATCGGCGGTTTCAAAAATAAGATCAATATCCTCTTTTTTGAGATACTTGATTCCCAAAAGATGATCCACACTCAGTTCACTCATAGTGGTTTATTTACTTACCATGTAAACCGCATCCTCTTCCCCGTTCTCCTGCCAGTTTACTTTTACTTTTTCTTCATTAATAGCATCTACCTGTCTCCCGTTATAATCGGGTTGGATGGGCAAATGTCGGCTAAATCTCCTGTCAATAAGCGTTAGCAGCTCAATCTCGCTGGGCCTTCCAAAGGATTGCACGGCAGTCAAAGCAGCCCGTATACTCCTTCCGGTGTACAGCACATCATCAACAAAGATCACCCGCTTGTCTTCTACCACAAAATCTATATGGGTCTTGTTGGCCTCCAGCGGTTTTTCACTTCTGCGGAAGTCATCCCGGTAAAAAGTGATATCCAGATGCCCCAGTTTTACATCATTGATGCCATATTCTTCTTTAAGAATCCTCACAATGCGATTGGCCAGGAAAACTCCTCTTGGCTGAATGCCAATAATTACCGAATCTTTAAAATCGTTGTGGTTTTCTACTAATTGGCAGGCCAGGCGATGCAAAATGATGTTCATCTCTTTGGAAGTAAGCAGCATTTTTTGGCTCATAATCTTATAAAAGGAGAAGTTATAAAAACAAAAGTAAGATTTTTTTCCAGAGAAAAGCCGCTTGAAATTACAGACTTTCTTCTGAAAAAGACAGACTTAAAAATATAACCTCTCAAAAATGGCATTTTTGAAGCCTCTTGTTTTCTTCGGAAGGATTTAACTATATAAAATGATTTTTCTCCATAATTTCCTCTTTTCAAATTAGGTATCTTGCAGTAAATTCCCAGCAGATGTACTACCTCTTACACCAACCAGAAGACCTGCAGACTGTCACCGAGGAAATTTTACCTTTATTCGAAAAGCAGTCCCCAAAATTACTTTCCTTCCCCGCAGATAAAGATTTTTCTATTTCTGAAGCAGATGTACTCATTTTGTACCTGCCCGATAAGACGTTAAGAGAGATCATCCCTGCTACAGCCGAAAAAGATCATAGCCTGGCCATTCTGCCTCATCCCGGCAACGAGTATACCTCTAAAGGACTCGGCCTCACCACCGACATGAAAGAAGCGGTAAAAGAGATTATCGAAACCGAAAATCCTCAAAGACTGGATCTTTTATTTTGTAATGATGAACCCGTATTTCAGTCGGTTAATGTTGGGAATATTTTTGCGCTTAGGCAAAAAGAGAAGAACAACTTACGCTCTGAAGTTGTGGCTATATTAAAGAATATGCGCATGGTTTACCGGTTATCGCACCGGCCTTATCAATTTAGCATAGAAGGGGAAAAAGTCATTACCACTTCTGCACTTGGAATTGTAGTGGTGGAACACGCTTCGGGATCATTAATCTCCACCCGCTTGCTACAACAAACCTCTATTAAAGACGGCAATTTTCACACCTTTATCCTGGCACCGCAAAATCAGCTTAGTTTGTTGTGGTTTTTTATAAAAAGCCTCTGGCCTTCAAAATCTACAATGTCCAGGCTGCCTTCGTTCATAGGAAGTATAAAAACTTCAAATCTGGAAATCACCAGTGCCGAAGCCATAGAATACACTCGTGACGGTGAAAAAGAAACTACCGATGTGCTGACTTTTGAAGTAAAACAAAAGTATATTCTGCTACAACAAAACAGTGAACACGAAGAACCCGGGAAAGATAATAACAAAAAAAGCATCAAGACAGA
>JBAVJE010000189.1:0-16652 GCA_049687615.1 Salinimicrobium sp.
GCGGAACCCATATTTCCCACTACAGGCCGCCAAGGAGCTTAATTGTGATATGGAGTGGCCGCCGCAATACGCGCGGGCCAAGCCGCGATAGGAATTTTTGATTCAAACATTTATTCATTTAAACCCTTGAAGCTCAAAGTGAAAGATCAAGATTTATTACCCCTCAAAAATGTCATTTTTGAGAGGTAATAAATAGTATCTGTCCAAAAAACAGAGAAAAAATAATTCCGGAGGAGCACTCCGGAAATATAAGATTGTAAAAATTAGCAGCTTGAAGAACGGCTGCCAAAATCCCTTTTAAGCCAGGAAATTCAGGCAGGCTTTACAAAATAATCGCATCAACAATTCCCCCTACAAACGCGAGAAGGATTGCCAGCCAAAGCGAGGACATGAATCCGTCCGTTTTAAAATCGCTGCTTAGTTTATCGGCAAGCTCAATAATAATTGCATAAGCTATGGTTCGGGTGATGAAGCCCAGACCAAGGAAATAAAATATGCCGAGAGTGGCAAGGTTGAGAATTAGCGTAAAAAGCCAGCTAAGGAAAAAACTTAGTATTCCGATCATTAAGGCTACGATAATTGCAGTTTTGAACCCTTTGAGATGGACACCGGAAAGCAATTTGGCTGCCAATAATAGAACTATTGAGTCTATTAAAATATGTATTAACCAATCAAACATAAGAAACAAGGTTTAAAACTAATCTTCGGTTTTACTGATCTCTTTGGCCTTTTGGGTAAGCTCTTTCACATTTGTGGGATATGGATTTTCCATAAGGGTCTTAGCCAGATGTACCATATTATATACCATTTGATATAGAATCTTGTTGGTGAAAAAGTGTTTGTCCCCTTCGGCTTCAATATATGCCGGTCCGGGGCCCGCTTTGCCTACGTAATAGCTGAAGGCATTTACGGGAATGCTAAAGCCGTGTTCCGAAAGGTCAAAAAGAATGCTGGAAATCGCTTTTTTGGCTCCGTCTTCGTTCCCGTCGACCAACACGCCGCCGACCTTGTTAAAAGTTGGCAATTGGCCGGTATTTTCGTCGGCTTCATCCCAGATTCCGTCAAATCTTTCATTGACCATTTTGGCCACCGCACTGCGGTCGCCCCTCCAGATAGGAGTGGCTATAATAAGCATATCTGAAGATTTGACCTTTTTCAGGATTTGAGGCCAGGCATCTCCATCACCTTCGTTTGAAGAATTTCCGAATTTCACGTCATAATCTACAACCCTAATCTCTTCTGTTTCTACGTCAAGTTCATGGAAAATGCGTTCGGCATTTCCTATGAAGGCGCTGGTGTTTGAAGTTTCTGGAGATTTTTTGAGGGTACAGTTTAAAAAAAGAGCTTTTAAAGCCATATTGATTTCTTTAAGGGTTATCTAAGGTTAGTCGCACCGTCTTTTTGATGTTTCAATTTAAGCCTGCCTTTAGGTTCTTTGGCTAGTTTGGACGGTACCTGGCTGCCCACGGCACCTTTTGCCAAAATGGTTCCTCCATCTGCAGAGAAGACTGCTCCCGTAACATAAGAAGCTTCATCTGATGCCAGGAAGAGGTAAACATTTGCGATCTCTTCGGGAGTACCGCGCCGACCCATAGGCACAGCTTCGATAAGCTGTTTTTCCATTTTTTTAGTAATGTCACTGGTCTCTTTGTGCGTCCACGCGGTATCGATTGGGCCGGGTGCAACACAATTCGCCCTAATGCCGTTTTTAGCCTGTTCTACCGCGACTCCCTTCATGAAAGCATGCACAAAACCTTTGGTGCCACCATAAGGTGTCACATTTGCAATACCAATTTTTCCTGCTTCAGAACCTGCAGAAACAATACATCCGTGCGTTTTTTTTAATTCAGGAATGGAAAACCGGGTCATTAAAAAAGTAGTTCTAATATTATTCTTCAAAAGGTTGTCAAAGGCATCAACAGAAAATTCGTCAATAGTATTAACCTCAGGATAAACCCCGGCGTTGTTGATGAGCACGTCCAGATGCCCCCAATTTTTTATTGCGGCTTCCACCGCTCCTTTGGCGTCTTCTTCCGTAGAAATATCGGCAGAATATCCAATGGCCGTACCGCCATCCTTTTTAATATCCTCGATCACATCTTTTACAGGATCCTCCTGCATGCCCACAACCAAAACTTTGGCGCCTTCGAGGGCAAAAAGTTTGGAAATCGCTTCTCCTATTCCGGTGGCGCCTCCCGTCACAATGGCTGTCTTATTTTCTAATCTTTTCATATTGTGGATATTTAAAATTTTTCTGAACCATCAGGAAATTAAGGGTTTTTCAAGTTAGTTTGTTTTAAAGCCTTATCAAAAGCGCTTAAGAAAAGTTTAGCAGATTCAGAAGAAAGGGGGGTAGAAGATAACAGCTTTTACTCCTGCAAGTTAACACAATGCTAATCCTTTAGAAATAGCTTAAAAATCTTCTATCTTGTAGTGTAAACAACCATAAAACAAGCATTATGAAGTCGATTTGGAACGGTTCTATAAGTTTTGGACTGGTCACCATTCCCATTAAAATGTATTCCGGAAGCGAAGAGCGAAAGCTGGATCTGGACATGCTGGACAAGAGCGATCACGCCAGGATTAGATACAAAAGGGTTAATGAGACGACGGGGGAGGAAGTGGAATATAAAGATATTGTGAAAGGCTATAAGCAGGATGATTCCTATATCATTCTTGACAAAGAAGATTTTGATAAGGCCAATGTGAAAAAATCAAGAACTATTGATATTGAAGAATTCATAGAGGAAAGTGACGTGGCCGATGTGCTTTTTAAAAAACCATATTTTCTGGAGCCTCAAAAAGACGGAGAAAAGTCTTATAACCTGCTCAAAAAAGCCTTACAAGAAACCGGAAAACTGGGAGTAGCGACCTTTGTGATGAGAGCGAAGGAAAACCTGAGTCTGGTTGGGGTTTACAAAGATGCCCTTGTATTGCATGTGATACGTTTTGCTGATGAAATTCGCGATCCCGCCGATCTGAAGCTGCCCGACGTAAAGGTATCTGAAAAGGAAGTGGCCATGGCCAAATCCCTGATCGAACAATATACCGAAGAATTCGACTTTGATAAATATAAAGATGTCTACAACGAACAGTTGCTTAAGATTATCAAAGCAAAAAGTGCGGGTCAAACCACAAAGATCGAAAAATTCGACAGCAAACCTACTCCTGCCAAAGACCTTATGGCACAGCTTAAGGCCAGTCTTGATAAGAAGAAAAAAAGCAAAGCATCATAAATGGGACTGGACGAGTATATTCAAAAAAGGGATTTTAAGAATACACCTGAACCCGAAGCTGAATACGAGGAGAAAAAGGAACATCTACGGTTTACCTTTCAACGGCACCGGGCAAGCCGATTGCATTATGATTTAAGGCTGGAAATGGAGGGAGTGCTTAAGAGCTGGGCGGTTCCCAAGGGTCCAAGTATGAATCCGAAAGACAAGCGGTTGGCCATTCAAACCGAAGACCATCCGGTAAAATACCTGACTTTTCATGGTACGATTCCCAAAGGGAATTACGGCGCCGGGGAGATGAGTATTTGGGATACCGGCACCTACGGTCCTGCTGGTGGCGGTAGTGAAGCAGATCTTTTAAAAATGCTAAAAAAAGGGGATCTTAAACTGGAATTCTTCGGAAAAAAAGTACGTGGGACGTTCGCACTTGTTCATACCAGGAGGGGAGGAGAGAAGGATAATCAATGGCTGCTCATCAAGAAAAATGACAATTATTCAACAGACCTGGATTATGATGCCGAAAATTTGAGTAAACATGCTGAAACCGAAAAGGTAAAAGAGCTTAAGGTGAGCGAACTGGTTAAGCCCATGCTTGCAACAAAGGCACCAGAGATTTTCAATAAAGCAAATTGGATCTATGAGTTAAAATGGGATGGTTACCGGGCGTTGACCAACATACAGGACGGGAAGGTAGATTTCTATTCCCGCAATGGGATCTCGTTTAAAAACAAATTTGGAGAGATCTACAAACATCTGCAAACTATACCCTATGATGTGATTCTTGATGGTGAAGTAGTGGTGCTGGATAAAGAGGGGAAGCCCCAGTTCAATGAGCTACAGAATTACGATGCAAACACTTCGGGGGAACTAAGGTATTACGTCTTTGACCTGTTATACCTTAATGGACACAATATTATGCACCTCCCGTTGACCGAGCGAAAAAGCCTTATTCCTGATGTGGTCGAAGATATTCCAGGAGTTTATTATTGTGACCATGTCGAGGGCATTGGCAAAACTTTCTTTGAGCAGGCAGTAAAATCTGGTATGGAGGGTGTGATTGCCAAACAGGCCGATTCGCAGTACATACCCGGTAGTCGCAGTGACAAATGGCTGAAAATTAAGGCTTTTGAGAGTCAGGAAGCGATTATATGCGGTTATACGCCATCAGAAAGTACGGCAGCTTTTGGTTCGCTCATTTTGGGGATGAATAAAAATGATGAGCTGGTTTATATCGGGAACTGCGGAACTGGGTTCAATACCGCGAAGCGAAAGGAACTATTTGAGAAATTCCAAGACCTGGTGCAGGAGGAAAGCCCCTTTTCAAAAAAGATCAATCTTAAGGGACGCAAGGCCACATGGCTTAGTCCCGAGCTGGTGTGCGAGGTGAATTTTGCAGAATGGACTAAGGCCGGACATATGCGACATCCTTCTTTCAAAGGTCTCAGATTTGACAAGCTGCCTTCAGAAATTGACAAAGAAAAGGTAGTAAAGGTTCCGAAGCATAAACCCACAAAGAAATCAGGAGATTTTTTGGAAATTGGAGGAATTTCTGTGCCTATTAGCAATCTTGATAAGGTGTATTGGCCCGACTCGGGGCTGCGGAAATATGATCTCATCGATTATTACTTGCAGATATCGGAGTACATTTTGCCCTTTTTGAAAGACCGGCCCCAGAACCTGCACCGCTTTCCAAACGGCATAAAGGAGAAAGGCTTTTATCAGAAAGATGCTACCGGAATTTTTCCGCATTGGCTGGAGACCGTAAAGATCTTTTCGGAACATAATAACAAAAATCTCGAATATATCCTGTGTCAGGATCAGGCCAGCCTGGTTTATCTCGCCAATTTGGGTTGTATTGAATTGAATCCGTGGAATTCCAGAAAGGATGCTCTGCTGAACCCTGATTATACTGTCATAGACATAGATCCATCTGAAAAAACCACTTTTGAAGAGGTCATCGAGGTGGCTTTGGCAGCAAAAGAAGTGCTGGACCATGCAGGGATTGAGGGATATGTGAAAACATCGGGGTCCAGTGGGCTACATATTTATCTTCCGTTAGGCAGAAAATATGATTATGACCAGGCCAGGGATTTCACCAAGGTACTCTGTTATTTCATTATGGACCAGTTGCCTGATCTCACATCAATGGAAAGAAACGTGAAAAAACGAAAAGGAAAAATTTACCTGGACTTTTTACAGAACAGGAAAGGTCAAACCCTGGCGGCAGCTTATTGTGTGAGACCAAAGCCCGGAGCCACGGTTTCAGCTCCCCTGGAATGGGAGGAGGTCAAACCGGGCCTCGATATGAGAGACTTCACTATTAAAACCATGCCTAACCGCATTAGGGAGATGCCTGAGCTGTTCCTGCCGGTTCTGGGAGAAGGTATTGATATAGAAAAAGCCCTTGATGCGCTATCATCTTAATTCGCTGATGTTTAGATGTTTGTATATAAATTTAGGAATTCTTTAAGATTTAATTATCTTTAAGCGATTTTAAAAAATAGTAGGATGGTGCATCTTGAATTTGACCAGGCTGCTCTGAGAGAGGCGGCAAGAATAGAAGTATTGCAGAAATATGAAATTCTTGATACTCCGCCAGATGGCAGGTATGACCGCATCACTAAATTAACTACCAAGCTGCTCCATGTACCTATTGCCGTTATCGCTCTGGTAGATAGCCGTCGTATTTGGTTTAAAAGTAAGGTAGGTATAGACCTTCAGGAAATAGGTCGAGAACCGGGTCTTTGCGCCTCGGCTATACATTCTGATGAACTTTATCAGGTCGAGGATGCCAGGAACGACCCGAGGACGCTTAACAATCCTTTAGTCTCAGGTGATTTTGGATTGCAGTTTTACTGTGCAGTTCCATTAAAAACTACCGAAGGTTATTACCTGGGGACTCTTTGTGTTATAGATAAAAAACCACGAAGCCTGAATGAATGGGAGAAAGAAGTGCTTCGAGATCTTGCCAGCCTGGTGATGGACCAAATGGAATTGCAGCTGCAAGCAAAGACCACCATGAAACATCACCACCAAATCTTGAATACTACTGCTCACGACCTTAAAAACCCGGTGTCGATCATGCCATTACTGGCAGATCTTATAATGGAAAACAAAGAAAATCCTGCTGCTATTGATGATATTTCCAAACAAATAAAAGATGCGGGAAGAAGAATGTCAATTACGATCAATAATCTGCTGGAAAGTGCCATTGAAGGTGATGGAAGATCTCATCTTAGACTTGAAGAGATTAATCTTAAGGAGCTGGTAAAAGGTGTGGTAAGTGCAAATAATGCCCTCGCAAAAAAGAAAGATCAAATTCTTAATTTTTCTGAGTTGGAATCATGTAATGTTTTCGCCGATCACAGACGGCTCACAGAGGTCATTGACAATCTAATTAGCAATGCAATTAAATTCTCCCGGCCGTTTCAAATAATAGAAGTTTCCCTAAAAACGCGGGAGGGTAAAGCTATTTTGGATGTAATGGATGAAGGCTTAGGGCTTACAAAAGACGATCAAAAAAATCTGTTCCGAAAATTCACCTCTCTTAGTGCCCGTCCTACAGGAGGGGAAGTTTCAACCGGATTAGGCCTTTTTATTGCCAAAGAAATTATAGCTGCTCATCATGGTGATATTTATGCCAACAGTGAAGGAAAAGATAAAGGTTCCTGCTTCACCATTGAATTGCCGCTTTCAGAAGAAGACTAATCTTTATTTAGGTTTGAAAAACTTTTTCTAAGCTATTTTCTTCAATATTTTTTTGTTGTTTAGGTAATAATTAGGGCTCACTCCGTATTTTTCTTTGAAGATCTTGGAAAAATAACTACGGTTATTTAACCCGATCTGGCTGACGATCTGGGAAATGTTATGATCTGAATTGGAGAGCATTTCTTTGGCAGCTTCAAGTTTCACCTGCTGCATATATTTATTTACAGTGAGGTCGAACATGTATTTAAAATTCTCCTGAAGTTTATTCACATTTGTTCCTACTTCTTTTGCCAGATGCTCTACAGAGAAATTCTGATTTAGATTTTCTTTTATAATATGGACTGCCTTCTTCACCTTTTCCACATCAGACCTTCTCATGATCTGTGGTTGGTTATCATTCTGGTCGTCCTGGTATTGATTGATTTGCCTGGAAAGCATTTCAAAGGTTTTACTCTCTAAAAAAATAGACCTTAAAAAACCTGAAAGGTTTTTGTTGTGAATTTCTTCTACGATGTCGGCCGATTTTATACTATAGTTGCCGTGGTAGAGGAATTGAGTTTCAGATTCAGAATCTTTAAGAACCTGCTGTAGCCTCGGCTCAAGATTACTATAATCATATGTTATGTACTTTGCAAACTCTTCTCTTATGATCTCCAGACTCGAAACATTGGCTACCTGATTTGCTGTAAAATATAAGACATGGCCGTTGTTGCCATGGCTGGAAACAATAATATTTTGAAAAGTATCTATTTCCTGTTTCTCGCGTTCATTGGCAAAACTATGATGAACACTGCCTTCTGAACAAAATATGAATTTTAAGGGGTGGGTCTTTTCGCTTGAAAAATGAAGTTCAAAATCTTCATAGAAGGTGCAGTTATACTGAACAATACCAATACCCGATTTGAAATTGGTACCACGAATAAACCCGTGGCCAATGTTTTTAGGGATTTCTATTGTTAGTTCTGTATTGTCATCATGAACCTCTACATTCAAGGCTTTTGCAAGATCTCTTATTATACCTTTAATGGGTAGGGCTATAACAGATAACTTCATAAGTAATGTTATTATAGTTTAGCAAAAATACTATGTTTATGCAGCAAAACCTGTGTCAACAGTGGCATTAGTGTGATTCCGACTCTTTCTTGTTGCAAAAACGTTATACTGGTGTTAATCCAAAAAATTTCCGTTTAATTATTTTCAATATTATGTTTTAATATGCAAATTTTGATACATTAAAGGTATTTTTTACTAAAAATTTATAATAATTTCTATCATTTATTAATTAATTGTAAAAAAATGATAATTGTTAATTGTAATTTTAACAATCTGTCTTTTGATGGGGCAGAAATTTAAAGGCGATACTTGTTGGCCGTTAACTCTTCAGAAAGATTTTCCTGATTTTCCCTGAACGAAGTAACTGGAAGGGCAACATGCGGCTCGCATTCATTTAGATTCTTCTTCTTTATATTTACCTAATACATCTCAATAGGAGAAAGCCTTTGGTTTGCCTATATTCGCAAAAAAATTAAATAATGCGAAGTGTTGAAGCCTTACAATGGAGATATGCCACTAAAAAATTTGACTCCCAAAGAACAGTATCCCCCGAAAAGCTTAATATTTTAAAGCGTGCTTTTAACCTTACGGCTACTTCCTATGGCCTTCAGCCGTTAAAACTAATTATTGTACGTAATGAAGAGCTGCAGCAAAAACTTCAGAAGGCTTCATATAATCAAAAACAGCTAAGTACTGCTTCTCACGTGTTGGTGATCTGTATAGAGCAGGAAGTAAATAAGTCCTTTATTGAGAAGTATTTTAAGTATGTGAGGGATATCCGCAATACCCCTGAAGATATTCTGAACCCTTTCAAGGAATCCCTGATCGGCGATTTTGAAAAAAAGCCGCTAGAAGAAATTTATACCTGGGCGACACATCAGGCTTACCTGGTATTGGGTACTTTGCTCACGGTATGCGCTATTGAAGGCATAGACTCTTGTCCCATGGAGGGGTTTGAGCCAAAGAAGTATGATGAAATTTTAAATCTTACAGAGCACAACTTGCGTTCTGTGCTTGCTTTGCCCATAGGGTACCGGTCCCAAGATGATTTCTTCGCCGAGCTTAAGAAGGTGCGAAGGCCTTTGGAAGAAACAATAATAGAATACTAGTAGTTTACATAGTCGATGATCTCAAGGCCATAACCTATCATTCCCACTCGTTTGGTTTGTTTGGTGTTACTTAGTAATCTTAGTTTGTGTATCCCAAGGTCATGAAGAATTTGAGCGCCTATGCCAAAATCTCTATTGTCCATTACCAGGGGAGGAGCCTTAATTTCTCCTCTTTTCTGAATCTCTTTAAGTTCATCCAGCCTGTTTAATAGGTTTAGGGCCTGACTCTCCTGATTGATAAAAACGATAGCCCCGTTTCCTTCTTCATTGATAGCCCTAAACATGGAGTCCAGTTTTTTATCGGCATCATTGGTAAGGGTTCCTAAAATGTCATTATTTACGAGCGTTGAATTAACCCTCACAAGAACATGGTCCCCGTTTTTCCAGCCACCTTTGGTGAGCGCGAGGTGCACCTGTTTGTTTGTCGTTTGTTCGTAAGCTCTTAATCTAAAGGCTCCAAATTTCGTTTGAACTTCGAAATCTTCTTTTTTCACGATTAGGGAATCGTGCTGCATGCGGTACGCAATAAGATCTTCAATAGAAACCAGCTTAAGATCAAACTTCCTGGCTACTTCCAGAAGCTGCGGGAGTCGCGCCATACTGCCGTCTTCATTCATGATCTCTACAATCACCCCGGCGGGTTCAAATCCGGCAAGTCGTGCAAAATCAATAGCAGCTTCAGTATGACCTGTCCTCCTCAAAACGCCTCCTTCTTTAGCTTTTAAGGGAAAAACATGCCCGGGACGGCTAAGATCAAATGGCCTGGTTTCTTTATCGATTAGGGATTTCACAGTCTTGGCCCGGTCGGCGGCCGAAATACCTGTGGTAACTCCTTTACCCTTGAGGTCTACACTAATGGTGAAAGCCGTTTCCATGGGGTCGGTATTATTGCCAACCATCATTTCCAGATTAAGGTGATTACAACGGTTTTCAGTAATCGGGGCACAGATGAGTCCCCGGCCATGGGTAGCCATAAAGTTGATCATCTCGGGGGTGACCATTTCGGCGGCAGCCAGAAAATCTCCTTCATTCTCGCGGTCTTCATCATCAACCACAATAATGACTTTTCCTGCCTTAATATCTTCAATGGCTTCTGAAATACTGTTTAACTGAAAAGATTTTTGCTGAGTCATACTTTATAAAAAATTGCTGCAAAGATACCTAATCATTTTCGTTCCGGCCCATGATCTGCGCTTTTTTGAGGAGTTTTCTTATAGGCTCAAAAAGGGAACTAAAGCCAAACAATCCTTGGTCTGTCGTCGCCCTGTAAGTGAGCAGGATACCTAAAGGCAACATGATCAAGGTGGAAAGCCAGGTTGCCAAAAATGGGCTTATGCCGCCTTCTTCTGCAGAATTCTTTGCAAATATTCCAATGAAGTGATAAGTGAGAAAGAGGAGTATCGCTACCACCATAGGTAATCCCATTCCTCCTTTGCGGATGATTGCTCCCAGGGGTGCTCCCACAAAAAAGAGCACAATACAGGCCACGGCCAGAACATACTTTTCGTGCAGCGCTATTTCAAATTTGTTGAGGCGTTTGGTCGCCATTTGTAACTCAGATTGTTTTATTCCAACCGTGGTTAGGGCTCCATTGATATTCCCCATGGCCAGGTTGATGATCTGAGAGGCTCTATAGGGCTCGTAGAGCGGGAGTATACCTTCTTTTGGATCGGTAACAGTGTCGCGTTCTGTTGCTGCCTCCTTGTTGATGTTTGTGATCCCTGTACGATTGTAAAGGTTTCTGGAAAGAGCAGCCTGTTCTTCATTATAGGCGGTGGAAAAAGAATCAATGGTTTGGTTGAGCTCAGAAATTCTCAACATGTTATGGGAGTTACTATATTTTTCCTCATCCAGATCTACATCGTTAAAACCCGAGAGGTCCATATTGATTGTGTACTCTTCAAAATGGCTTTTTGCAAAGGGCTTTTTTAGTCGGGCCTTGACAGATGTCGGCATGACTTCGTCATAATAGTTTCCGTCCTTAAGAATTAGGCTGAGAATGTTAGAACCTGTGCTGCCCACGAGTTCGCCTTCTTTTGCCTTGATCACTGTATAGTTACCCGACCTGCGGTCGGACTTTTTATGAATGATGACATCTTTAAGGAACTGACCGTTTTTTCCGCTTTTTTTATCCACCTTGATATTGATCTGTCCCAGATCGTTAAAAGTACCTTCGGTAATTACCATTGCGGGCTTAAGCTGAGCAATATTTTTCCGAAGATTTATGGATTTGTATTCGGCAGTAGGGATGACATTATTGGCGAAAACAAAGGCCGTTAAGCTTACCAACAATATGAATAAAGTAAGCGATCTCATAGCCCTTTGCAGGCTGATGCCGGCAGATTTCATGGCGGCGAATTCATATTTTTCTGCAAAATTTCCAAAGGTCATGATGGAAGTGAGCAGAATGGTTAAGGGTAATACCAGCGGAACCAGCTTAGGGCTGAAGTAAAGAAGGAATTTTAAAATGATCACAAAATCCAGATCTTTTCCTGCTAATTCTCCAATGTAAAGCCAGATCGTCTGTAACACAAATATGAACATGAGTATTACAAAGACCGCAAAAAAGGTTTTAAGGTAGCTGGTAAGTATGTAACGGTCGAGGATCTTCAATTAGTCAGTAATTAGTCAAGCCTGTTAATGTAATAGTCTTTGTACCTGCTCTCCTTGAATTCAAAAAGGGATTCAGGAATAGGTTGATTGGTCTTAAAACTATTTACGGTGATGGTGATCTTCGTCCCGTTGTCCTGGGTCTGGATCAGGTTATAAATGTTCTTTGTCTGCTGGTCAATTCCCAGCTGAATATTCTTGATTTCAGCTTTTGAATCTATAGGAGTCAAAGTCACGTATTGGATCTTTCTTCCCTTGATGTCTTCTGTAGGTCCCCATTGTGCTTTATAGCCTTTGTTGTAAAAGGTTAGCATTTTGGAAGGAGTGATCTTGTCTTCTGACTGTGGATCATAAGAAGAGATGTTGATCTCCTCGTCTTCGGGAATGATCGTGTAGAGTTTCTGGCCATCAAACATACGGGTGGTTCCCATGATGTTAAGCAAATATTTTTCTCCTTTTAGACTAACATCTCCACGGGTGTCGTGTTTTACTTTTTCAGCAGTATTTTCTAATGAATATTTAAAATCAATCACGATGTTGTCAAAGCTCTCTACTTTTTCGGATACTTCATCAAGCAAAGCCTCGGCCGAATTAGGGGATTGAGCTTTTGCCACCATTACTGCAAACATTGCAAATACTACAAATACTTTCTTTTTCATTTTGTCTTTTGGTTATTCTATTCGTTCAATAACTGATTGAGGCTTTCCAGATCCTGTACAAGTACCTGTCTGGCCTTGCTTCCTTCAAAGGGTCCTACCACTCCGGCTGCCTCAAGTTGATCTATGATTCTACCGGCACGATTGTAACCCAGTTTCAGTTTGCGCTGAAGTAGGGAAGCCGAGCCTTGCTGGGCAATCACGATGACCTCGGCGGCCTCGCGAAACAGCTTGTCACGCTCGCTAACATCAATATCAAGAGCTGTGCCACTTTCCTCTCCACTGTACTCGGGAAGATGGTAAGCATCTGGGTAAGCTTTCTGGGAGCCGATGAATTCGGTGATTTTTTCAACTTCGGGAGTATCGACGAATGCACATTGAAGACGTAACAAGGTATTTCCCTGAGTGAACAACATATCTCCTTTTCCTATAAGCTGGTCTGCTCCCTGGCTGTCTAAAATGGTTCTGGAATCTATCTTTGAGGTCACCCTAAAGGCGATCCTGGCCGGGAAGTTAGCTTTAATGATTCCGGTAATGACGTTTACAGAAGGTCTCTGGGTTGCGATGATCAAATGTATACCTATGGCCCGGGCTAATTGTGCAAGTCGTGCTATAGGCGCCTCGACCTCTTTTCCGGCCGTCATGATAAGATCGGCAAATTCGTCAACAACAAGCACGATGTAAGGCAGGAATTTGTGACCATTCTCAGGGTTCAGTTTACGGGCCTTGAACTTGGTGTTATATTCCTTGATATTACGTACCATGGCATCCTTGAGCAGCTCATACCGTTCATCCATCTCAATACAAAGCGAATTTAAAGTATTGATCACTTTAGTATTGTCGGTAATAATAGCCTCCTCGGTATCGGGAAGTTTGGCGAGATAGTGGCGTTCAATCTTGTTGAAAAGCGTTAATTCGACCTTTTTAGGATCTACCAGGATGAATTTTACCTCTGCCGGATGCTTACTGTAAACCAGGGAAGTAAGAATAGCGTTGAGTCCCACAGACTTTCCTTGCCCGGTAGCACCCGCCATCAACAGGTGAGGCATTTTGGCCAAATCAACAACAAAAGTTTCGTTTGAGATGGTTTTTCCCAGAGCCATTGGCAGTTCCATTTCCGCATTTTGAAAGCGAGGAGAGGCAATGACACTTCTCATGGATACAATGCTCGATTTTTTATTCGGCACCTCGATTCCAATAGTGCCTTTCCCGGGGATTGGAGCAATGATCCTTATTCCAAGTGCCGAAAGGGAAAGTGCGATATCATCTTCAAGGTTCTTTATTTTTGAAATTCTGATACCGGCTTCGGGTATGATCTCATAAAGGGTTACGGTTGGACCCACCGTTGCTTTGATCTGGGCGATGTCGATCTTATAATTTTTGAGCGTATCAACAATGCGATTCTTATTTTCCTCCAGCTCTTCCTGGTCTATGGTAATACCGCCGCCGTTTGCATTGTAATCCTTCAGTAATTCAAGTGTTGGAAACTGAAAGTTCTTTAGTTCCAGAGTGGGGTCGAATTCCCCGTAATCTTCCACCAATTTGCGACTAAGGCTGTCGTCAACCTCTTCTTCTTCTACCGCTGTTTCTACTTCCATGGCCAGATCATCTGGATCTTCTTCAGATTTAATGACGACTTTTTCCTGAGGAGGATTTTCTTCGGTGTATTTTTCTTCGGAAGCATCTTTTTTCTCCTCCCGTATTTCTTCTGAAATTTTGGGTTCAGTAGTTTGCACTCTGATTTCTTCTTGAGAAGTTGTCGTATGGAAGTCTTCAGAAATGTCATTTTTGGTATTCCTTAAACTATTAATGATCTTTTCAGGAGAAAGCTTTAGTCTTGTTATAAGATAGACGATCATAAGGAAAGTGAGCAGAAGAACGGTTCCCGTGAGACCCAGATAATCCTGAAGATAATCGTTTATCTCGTATCCAACAGTTCCTCCGAGAAGAGAGTAGGAGTGAGTGAAAAATCCGAAAAAGACAGAAAGCCAGATCATCATTAGGATTCCCCAGAACCAAAACCGCTGAAGCGCTTTTTTGTTCAGGTTAAAAAAGAAATAAAATCCGGTGATTATAGTGAGAATAGCTATGGCCAGGGATGGAATTCCAAAACCTTCAAAAATGATAAAATTTCCTATCCATTCACCAAACTTGCTAAGCAGGTTTTGTGTTTCTACTTCCCTGTTTCCCAGTTGAGAAAGTGTGCTTTGGTCGGCCTGCCAGTTAAGCAGAAAAGAAATAAAGGAGATGAATAGTGCCAGCCCGAAGAGGATTAAAAAACTGCCCAGAATAACCCTGTTCTTTGGGGAAAGAGTCAGTGATGACTTCGAAAAACGTGGTTTTGCAGGTTTCTTGGAAGCTTTTTTTTTGGCCATGTGGGAAATGAGGGTTTGGGGCAAAAATACAAATTAGCACCATCTAATATAAAGAAAAGAAAAAATCTATTCACAAAGTTTTATGAGGGGAGATGGGTTCTTTGCTTAAACTGTATAAAAAATGTAGGGAAGGTAAATAATGCACCCCACGATACTTGCAATCAAGGCAGCAAAGAAAACAGCGCCTGCGGCAACGTCTTTAATGAGGCCTATCTTGGTATGAAACTCGGGATGAACAAAATCGGCGATGTTTTCTACTGCAGTGTTAAGTCCTTCTGTCCCCATGACCAGGCCAATTGATAGAAGTTGCAATATCCATTCGGTTGCAGTAATATCAAAGTAAAATCCGGCTATAGTGACCAAAATGCTAATTACAAATTGTACCTGAATACTTGGTTCGTGCCTTAGAAGAAGCCAGGCACCTTTTATCGCATAACCGCCCCCACGAAGACGGCCGGTGATAAAATCATACATTATAGAAGGTGTTTTAGAGCCTCGAGATAATCGGGCTCATGATCAATGTCTTTAACTTGTTGCGAATATAAGACTTTTCCATTTTCATCCAATACGATAACCACACGAGATAAAAGACCTTCCAGTGGGCCATCAATCATTTCAAGACCGTAATCTTTTCCGAAGTTGCGCTCTTTAAAATCTGACAAATTTGTCACGTTATCAAGACCTTCGTCATCTATGAATCTTTGCTGTGCAAAGGGCAGATCACGTGAAATATTTAGGACTACCACATTTTCAAGATCTGCCGCTCTTTCACTAAATTTACGAACGGAAGTAGCACAAACGTTGGTGTCTATGCTGGGGAAGATATTCATGACAACCCGTTTCCCTTTAAAATCCTGTAAAGTAGCAATAGAAAGATCATTTTTTAGTAACTCGAAATGAGGTGCTCTTTCTCCTTCTTCAGGAAGATGTCCATAAGTCGTTATAGGTTTCCCTTTGAAGGTGATTTGCGACATAAATTAGCCTCTTGGTGGTTTAGTTATTAAATTTAAAATATTAACGTCTGTCTTTTACTAAATTTATCATAAAACAACAAAGGCTGCTTAAAATTAATTAAACAGCCTTTTAACAGTTTTCAGAAAAAAACTATTTGTCGATAGAGCCCACAACTTTTTGCATGAAATTGTTGGCGGCATCACGCTCGGCCATACCATCATCCACCATTTTCTGTACCTCAAGAGCTCCGCAGATATTACTAATCAACTCGCCCACCACGTCCATTTCCTGCTCGCTTACTGTGCGGTGCTCGCAGAAGGATTCTAAAACTTCCAGAGTGTTCTCCAGCTTTTCCTGTTCGTGGTTCTTATGCAAGTGTCTAATTACTGGTAACTTCATTAACTAGGTCTTTTAATAGTTCAAATTTATTGGTCTGCACCTGGTCAACCAGTTTCCCGTTCTTAAAAGTGGCAAAGGTTGGAAGATTATCTACTTTTGCCAGCTTTCTAGACTCAGGATATTTTTCTGCATCGACCAGGAGAAATGTCGCATTTTCATTCTCAGCGGCAAGTTTTTTAAACTTGGGTTTCATCACCCTGCAGTTTCCACACCAGGTTGCCATGTACTGTACAACCACGGTTTCATTTTTGGAAACTTCTTCGGCTAAGTTGTCATTCGTCAATTCTCTCATCTCAATGCTTTTTCTTAGTTAGAGCTTAAATACGATGCAACTCCGTCACGGTTGGCGTTCATCGCTTCCTTACCTTCTTCCCAGTTTGCAGGACAAACCTCGCCTTTTTCCTGAACGTGAGTATAAGCGTCGATCAAACGCAAAAACTCATTTACGTTTCTTCCAAGTGGCATGTGGTTGATACCTTCATGGAAAACTGTTCCTTCTTCATCAATAAGGTAAGTAGCACGGTAAGTCACATTATCTCCTTCTACAGTATAAAC
>JBAVJE010000190.1:0-4881 GCA_049687615.1 Salinimicrobium sp.
TTTGAAAGGTCTTCCACTACCTCAATATCAGGAGTAAGCCCATCAACGAAATCTGATACTCCGTTAGCGTTGGCATACTTAAGGATAAGAGGTTGGAGCGCATATTTGTGACTTGAATTCACGTGCCATTTGCCATTCTCGTTATACTTCCAAAAATTAGATGAGTCATATAGAGTGGTTGAGGCCTGAAATTTACCCCTGGTATTGCTTCCCACATGCACTACGTCTATGTAGGCATCCAAACCATTGATTACCAGTTCGCTGGCCGATGCTGAACTCCCTGTAGCCAAGACATAAACCTTGGACAAATTTAGGCTGTTAATAGCCTCTCCGGTACTAATTTGGGAATCCATTTTAAGGAGAAGATCATATGGTCTGTATGTTTTATAATACTCCTGATAATCTTTGTTATACTCATACTTGATAAAAACTTTATCATTGAATTGTCCTGTGATCATGCTTGAAAGATCAATAGCCGTAGAAACGCTTCCTCCGCCATTGTATCTTAGGTCAAGAACAAGATCTGTAACGCCCCGGGCTTTAAAAACTCCAAAAGCGTCATTCAATTCTGCATTGTATTGATCGGTTCCGTAGAATCCAAGATACATGAGATATCCAATTTTCCTGCCTTCTATTTCGACTACCTTTTTAATGAAAACGGGATTTTCAGAATATTCTACAGAAGTCAGATTTACGGTCTCATCAGTCATCGTAATAAAACCGTCTTTAATTTCTCCAAGGTTGATAGTATAGTTTTCCAGACTTATCAGATCTCCGTAGTTGTATCTTGTGAGCTGCGTTCCATTGATTTGGGTGAATATGTCGCCTCTCTTTACTCCGTTTTGATCTGCCGAAGTTCCGGGCTGTACATAACGCACGTAACCAAAAACATCATCTGTACTTCCAATCAAAAAGAGACCAAAGTTCATACCATTAGATTTTTCAACACCATTCAACATGTTCTCGAGAACAGTATAATCATCCATCATAAAGCTGAAATGATCCTGGTCTGACTGTAATGCTGAATAACAATCTTCGGGAGTATCAAAAGAAGCCAGAAAACTATCTTTTTCTGAGATGCTGCTAAAATAGTCCTCGGCAAGTTCGGGAACATCTGCTTTATAAAGATAGATATCGCTCATCGCCCTATAGATAAATTGCTCTACCTGAATATCTTTGGTTTCTATTTTTTCTTCGGGAGTAGGTTTTTTTGTTTCCTGGGTTTCCTGAGGGACATCATCCTTAGAACAGGATATAAAAAGCATTCCGAAAAGGAATACCGGCATTAACAACTTCTTCATTTTTAAAGTTTTGATTATAAGGATGCTAAATCTAAAGCTTTTGGGGCTTTTAAAAAAGTTAAATCTTAAAAATCTGTTAATTTTGTTTTAATAAAGGCTGCAGCAGTTCATGGGTGTACATTTTTTGGAACAACAGGTTTTGCATACCTTCTTCCCCAATATGATCAAATTGTTTTGCGTGTGGCGCAAATTCCTGAGATCTTCCTAAAATGACATTTAAAGCGGCTTTTAAAAGCGGTTCGTCAGGATCTCCCAAGATTCCAAGGTTAAAATAATCTTCCCGGATTTCAATATCGGGCTGCAGTCCGTTAAGATAATCTGTTTTTCCCGCAGCATTTAGGGTTTTGTAGATTAATGGTTGAACAGCGTAGGTATGACCCAGGTTCATATCGCTGTTTCTTCGGAAGTTATAAGTGTCGTAAAATGTAGTGGATGCCTGGAATTTTCCCGTAGTCCTTTCTCCAATTTGCACCACATCGATGTAAGGTTCCAGCCCGTTGATGAGCAGTTCACTTGCCGAAGCCGTGCTAAGGGTGGTAATAATATACACTCTATTTAGTCCAAGACTTGTAAGAGAACCGCCGTCTCCTAGTTTTTGATTGTATGGATGGATAAGAGATTCTGGCGCTGTGGCTTCCAGGTCGGCCTGGATCTGGGAATTCCATTGTTCTGTATAAAAAACCTTCCCGGTATATTGGCCGGTTATCATGCTGGCCAGGTTAACGGCTGTCTCGGTTGAGCCACCGGGATTGTATCTTAGGTCTACCACGAGATCTATTACACCGGCAGCATCGAACATTTTGAAAGCTTCATTTAATTCGTTCTCAAAAATTCCTGTAAAGCCGTTATACATAAGATAACCCACCGGCCCTTTTTCAGTATCCAGAACTTTAGCGATGTAAACCGGGTTGGTGCTGTATTCCTGTTTTTGCAGGGAAATAGTTTCAGATGTAGATATGACATCACTTCCGTTATACTCTGCCAGGCTGATGGTGTAGGTATCGGGCTCCAGCAGTCTGGGATAATTATCAACTGTGAGTTGTTCTCCATCCACTTTATTGAAGATCATTCCGCGCTGCATACCATTTTCTTCTGCGGAAGAATTCGGTAGGACATACCTCACATAGGCCAAAACTTCCGAAGAATTTTTATTGAGTCTTACCAGTCCGTATTTCATTCCATTAGAAACGTTGATCCCGTCTAGATTCTTTTCAAGGTCGCGATAGTCGTCAACCAAAAAACTAAACCTGTCCTGGTCGGCGACCAGACCATTGTAAAAAAGGTCTTCGGGAGTGGAATAATTGTTGAGAAAATTATCCAGTTCCATCTGAGTTGAAAAATAGGTGTCACCCAATTCCGGCACTTCATCTTTGTACAAATACGTGCTGTTCATTGCCCGCCAAATGAATTGCTTTACCTCAAGGGAAGAAGAAGGCCGTATAACATCATCAAGATCGTCTTTACAACTTGAAAACAGGCTGAAGCTTAGGATGAGAAGGAGCAGGTTTCGAAGATTTTTCATTTTTTTCTTTTATAGCAACTACTAAAAGTACTGGCTTTTTAGAAAAATGGAAACTTTTTGGTAACAAATTCGTTTCTTGTCCGTCGTAAAGATAAGAGGCATTAAAAGCCTGACACTAACCAAAAAATGAAACAGCATACTTTCATAGATCTGATGAAACCTGTGCAGGACAAAATGTACCGGTTGGCTTTGAGACTGTTGGTCTCTAAAGAAGCCGCTGAGGATGCCACACAGGAGGTGATGATGAAATTGTGGAGTCGGAAAAGCAAATTAAGTTCTTATAACAACCTGGAGGCTTTTGCCATGACGGTGACCAAGAATCACTGTCTGGACCAGCTTAAGCTGAAGCAGAACAACAACCTGCGCATCGTGCATAGCAATTATGACAGCGGTGCTTCATTACAACGGGAGGTTGAAGTTAGGGATGATCTTAATTGGGTTCAAAAGATCGTAGCAAAATTGCCCGAACAACAAAAGATCCTCATCCAGCTACGTGAAGTAGAGCAATATGAGTATGAAGAGATCGCGAAAATGACCGATATGAAGGAAACGGCGATAAGGGTTGCCTTAAGCCGGGCCCGGAAGAAGATAAAAGAAGAGATGATAAAAAGACACCGCTATGGAATTAAAAGCAATTGAGGCCCTTTTAGAGAAATATCTCGAAGCAGAGACCTCTGTAAAAGATGAAGAAAAGCTGAAGGCTTATTTCTGTTCCGCCGAAGTAGCGCCTCACTTACAGGAATACATCCCTATGTTCAGCTATTTCAGCTTAGCTAAAGAAGAAAATTTTTCGGGAGAAGTAAAATTCAGTTCCGGCAGGAAAAAAGTGTATTCCCTAGTTGCAGTAGCCGCCTCCATAGTTATTTTGATGGGAGTGGTATTTCAACAGAACAACCAGGTAAGCGAATTTGGAACTTATGATGATCCTGAACTGGCCATGCAAAAAACACGTGAAGCTTTGCAAATGGTTTCCACGTATATGAACGATGGCACCGAAGACCTGGGATATCTCCAGGAATTCAACGAGACTAAAGATAAAATTGTTAAAAACCCTTAAAAAAAGAACCATGAAAAAGATAATTTTCGGCCTGTTGGCCTTGATGTTGCCCTTGCTTTCGAGTGCTCAAAATTTTCAGAAATATGAGGACATGAGAGATGTAGATGCCGTTGTAGTGACAAGCAAAATGTTCAAATTACTTACCAAGATAGATCTTAATGCCGATGATCCTGAAACTCAGGCCTACATTGACCTTATTGAGAATCTTCAGGAAATGCGTGTATTCTCTACAAGACAGGAAAGCATTCGCCAGCAAATGGCCAGCGATGTTTCTTCCTTTATCAAAAAAGGCGGGCTCGAAGAACTTATGAGAGTTTCTGAAGATGGTAAAACAGTCAAGTTTTATTATAAACCCGGGAAGAGTGATGATTATGTGAGTCAATTATTCATGTTCATGGAAGGCCGGGAAAAGAATAAACCTATTTCTGTGATCCTAAACATAACCGGAGAGATCAACCTGACCCAGATTTCAAAACTCGCCAATGATTTTAATATTCCGGCAGGAGACGAACTCCAAAAAGTAAAAACTAAGTAAAAGATGAAAAAGATACTTCTCCTTTTGGTAGCAGTAAGCCTGGGACTGGTTTCGTGTGACAACGAAACCAGTCTTCAGGAGTATTACGTAGAAAACCAAAATAACAATCAGTTTTTGGCCTTTGATATTCCCGCCAGCCTTTTGACCGGTGAGAATTCAAGTCTAACTGCAGAGCAGCGTGCCACTTTGGAAACCATCAGGAAAGTGAATATTCTTGGATTTCCCAAAAAAGGGGAGAACGAAGCCCTTTATGAACAGGAAAAAGAAAAACTGAAGGCTATCCTGAAGAACAAAAGATATAAGCAGCTTTTTCGCTATGGCGGCGGCGAGAGAAGAGCCGAGCTTTACTACATGGGCGAAGAAGATGCTATAGATGAACTTGTGATCTTTGGAAGTGATGAACAAAAAGGCTTTGGAATCGCCCGGGTGACCGGTAACGATATGGAGCCGGAAGCCATGATAAGGT
>JBAVJE010000191.1:0-1820 GCA_049687615.1 Salinimicrobium sp.
GGGAAGAAATTGGGGCAATGGAGTTCATAATTTCATGGGTCATCACACTCAATAGCTTTTTCCAGGCTTCAGATTCGGTTTTATTGACCGTGTCATCAATATTATGGGTCACAATAAGTTTACAGGAATTATTTTCAACCTTAAAGACGCTTTGTGAGGTGAGAACTTTAAGATTTTCATTCCTTATTTTCAGATCTACCGTTATCGGCTGCAGATATTGATTCTCAAAGAGTTTTTGATAAATCTCAGGGGTTCGCGATTTCACAAATTTGATATTCTTGAAATGTGGAAAATCCATCATATTCTGAAAAGCCTCATTTACCCATAATGTATTTCCGGTGCCAATATCGTAAGCCAGGATTCCAATATCTATCAATTCCAGGATCTTCTGAAGGTAGAGATACTGCACTTCCTTCTCTGAATTCATTTCGCGCACCGTCTGGTTAACCGTATTAAAACCTGTATAAAGACGATGAATATCCTTCGTTTTGTTTTCCGCGAGATAATTGCGGGAAAAATCCCGATACTTCACCGCTTCAAAAAAATCATCGATCACTTCAAACCGCTTAGTGAAAAAGCTGAAAAAATTATAGATACTGATCAGGAATATAGAGAGGGAAATAAAAAATACAAACCATTCCGCTTTAAGAAAAGCCAAGGACATTACCAGCGAAACTGCGGCCAGCACACCAACTCGTAAGCCAATAGCTATATGGTAGCTTTTAAAGGTCATACTTATCCAGCCTTCTATATAATGCCGCACGGGTAATACCTAGTTCTTTAGCCGATTTTGAGATATTCCCTTTGTTCTTATCGATTACTTTTAAAATAGTATTCTTTTCGACTGTTTCCAGCCTCATATCATCCAAATCCTGTTTCCTGGGAGCCAATTCTATTGCTGAAAATGACAAATCCTTGTCTTGTAGAATAGAATTTTCAGCCATGATCACCGCTCTTTCCACTATATACTGAAGCTCTCTTACATTCCCGGGAAAAGAATGATTTTTAAGTTTTTCGAGAAAACTTTTTTCTGTTTTAAATGGACCTTTAGCATATTTATTAGAATAAAAATCCAGGAAAAAACGGGTGAGTAAAGTAATGTCGGTTCCTCGCGAACGCAAAGGTGGAACCACGATATCAACCGTATTAATTCGATAGATGAGATCTTTCCGGAACTTAAATTCATCCGATAGTTCTGAAATCTTCAGGTTAGTAGCACAGATCAAACGAATATCTACAGGAATCACTTCATTAGAGCCTAAAGGAGTGATGGTTCTGTTTTGAAGCACGGTGAGCAATCTTGCCTGCTGTCTCAGGCTTATATTCCCAATTTCGTCAAGAAAAAGCGTTCCCCCGTTTGCGGCCTCAAAACGTCCTTTACGATCTTCACGCGCATCTGTAAAGGCGCCTTTTTTATAACCAAATAGCTCGCTTTCGAATAAAGACGATGTCAATGCCCCCACATCGACTTTCACGAAGGTTTTGTTTTTCCTATCAGAATTTTCATGAATGGCACGGGCTACGAGATCCTTACCTGTTCCATTTTCGCCAAGAATCAGAATATTAGCATCGGTTGGCGCAACTTTTTCGATTTTGGAAAATACCCGATTGATTTCTTCGCTTTGGCCGATGATCTTAGTTTCCCCCTTAGAATTCAGGTTCTTACCCGGTTTCTTTCTTTTTTTAATTATTTCTGAAATCGATGCGAGCACTTTCTCATTCTTCCAGGGTTTAATAATAAAATCGGAAGCGCCTTCTTTTAATGAGCGAATAGCCAGATCAATATCACCATAAGCAGTAATCAGGATAACATCGGTATG
>JBAVJE010000192.1:0-1769 GCA_049687615.1 Salinimicrobium sp.
GCTATAGGAATACATCCAAAGAACATACCCTCGGCAATGGCTTTAGGCCAGCCTTCAGACCTTGAAAGTAGCAAAACAAAATGAGCTTGTTGATAAGCTGCTTTCAATTCTTCTAAAGGCCGGATGCCTTTAAAAATAATAACTTCCTCAAGTTTATGATCTACAACATAATTTTTTAGTTTCCTTCTTTCCGGTCCCTCCCCATATATCTCCAGCCTGGCAGAGCTCTTGCCGGTCTCTGTATACAAACCTCTTCGCATGCTGCCATTTAATTCTTCTACCAGCCTAATCGCCTCCAGCGGCCGCTTTCCCTCCACAAGATTTCCTACAAAAAGAAATTTAAAAGACCTCAAAAATGCCATTTTTGGAACCCCTTCTTTTTCATCTTCTGAAAAGGAGGCGGTAAAAAAAGGAACAATATTTTTTGACTGCCCCGGCCATTCCCCGTACACCAGCACCTGCATATTCCGTGTCAAAAAAGTGTTGCTTAATATCCATTTTTGAAGCCTGTAGGACCACGGCTGTTTTGCCGAAGGATCCCAATTTCCGGCATATTTCGCAGATTTTGGTTTTCCCGGGAAAAAAATCTGGCAGATACAGGCCAGTAAACCAATATTTCCGGGACTGCGCAGGTGCAAATGATCGGCCTTCCGCATTGTTCCAAAAATTCTGTACAGGATGAAAGGAATCTTCACTAAGGCTTTCACAGCTGAAAAAAAGCCTAAAAAATGAAAAGAAGGAATTCGGTTGAAATTTAAATCCCCGTGTATGTATTTTATTTCATTTTCAACTCGTCCCCAAGTCACCAACGGTGCCACCACCTCCACTTCCTCCACGTGACGCAGCCAAATATTCATCTCCCGAATGTAAGGGGCATAGGCATAAAATTTTCCTTCCCGCTCCTTGTGCTGCACATTTGTAAAAACCGTGAATCGCATCTATTCCTTTTTTTGCATCAACATACTCAAATGCATACAGCTGAACATATGTTCATCATCTACCGCCGACCGTTCCCAATCTTCCCGATGCCACCTGGTCGCCTTCTGTATTTTAATCTCCTCTGAAACCGGCAAAATATTAAGCAGCGTCGTCCATTTCGTTTTTCCAAGGACCGCCCTTCTTTCTTTTATTTGAAAGGCCTTTTCAAAGCTGTAATAAGTTGTTCTGGAGAACGGCCATTCCCAATCTTTGTCGCTCTGAAAGGGCCTATAGATCTTACGTATACTTTTTATTGGCAGGCTGGTTTGTAATGGATCATGACTTACAATAATACCATTCGGTTTCAGTTTTTCTTTTAGCTTCAGGATTAGTTGATCCACATCTTTAAAATGATGCAGTACTCCGTAAGCATAAATCAGGTCAAATTCCTTTTCCTGAAAATCTTCAGACAAAAAATCCATTACTTTCGCCCGTGCTCCCGGGACCTTCTGCAGGCGCCTGTCTAAATTTTCAATCCCTTTCGGGCTTAAATCAATTCCGAGGTAGCTCTTCGAATTTTCAGCCAAATAAAAGCTTAAAGAGTTCCCGGCATAACAACCCAGGTCCAGCACTTTTTTCTCTGAAAGGTCCCCGAACCAGTTTTTATGCAGCATATAAATATCTTTCTCAATGCCTATCTTTTTTTTGATTCGGTTTAGGGCCCCGTTTCTAAAATAAGACCAAAGTCTGGTGGGCAGGTTTTTCTTTTTAAAATCATAGAATTCCCGCTGTCGTTGATTTACTGATGGTAGCTTCTTCTGCTTCATGATCTATTTTCGAAAAATGAAAAC
>JBAVJE010000193.1:0-1706 GCA_049687615.1 Salinimicrobium sp.
AGGTAGAACTGCGCCATATTTCAACCATCGCTGAAAAATTGGGTCTGGGACCTCAGGAAATCGAAATGTATGGGAATTACAAAGCTAAGATCCCACTTAACAAGATCGATAAAGAAAAAGTAAAAACATCAAACCTCATCCTCGTATCGGCTATTTCGCCGACGCCAGCAGGAGAAGGGAAAACCACAGTATCGATAGGTCTTTCAGAGGCGTTGAACCGCCTGGGAAAGAAAACCACGGTGGTATTAAGAGAGCCTTCTTTAGGGCCGGTATTTGGAATTAAAGGCGGCGCCACAGGTGGTGGCTTTTCCCAGGTACTTCCTATGGAGGACATTAATCTGCATTTTACCGGAGATTTTTCCGCAGTAGAAAAAGCGCATAATCTCTTGGCTGCAATTGTGGATAATAATCTGCAGAGCAAAACAAGAAGCCTGGGACTTGATGCCCGTACAATTTCCCTTAAAAGGGTGATGGACGTCAATGACCGGTCTCTTAGAAATATTGTTATTGGTCTTGGCGGCACAGGTTCGGGAATTCCCAGAGAAAGCGGTTTTGATATTACGGCTGCTTCAGAAATCATGGCTATCATGTGCCTTGCTGAAGATCTTTCAGATCTTAAAAGAAGGCTTGGAAACATCTTTATTGGCTACACCTTCGATAAAAAACCTGTTTTTGCAAGAGACCTGAATGCAGAAGGGGCTATGACCGCCCTTTTGAAAGAGGCGATCAAACCTAACCTGGTGCAGACAATTGAAGGGAATCCGGCTATTATTCACCTCGGTCCTTTTGCTAACATTGCGCAGGGTACCAACTCGGTGATTGCCACACGAATGGGAATGAGCCTTTCAGATTATACCGTTACCGAAGCCGGTTTTGGATTTGACCTGGGTGCAGAAAAATTCCTGGATATCAAATGTCAAAGTGCCGGTTTATCTCCAAAAGCGGTAGTGATCACTACCACTATTAGAGCTTTGAAATATCACGGGGGTGCCGATTTGACCAGTTTAACCATTCCTGATGTGGAAGCCTTGAAAAAAGGACTTCCTAATCTGGAAAAACACCTTGAGAATGCCAAACTCTTCAACCTTACTCCGGTTGTCGCTATCAATAGGTTTATTTCAGACAGTGATGAAGAAATTCAGATTATTAAAGATCTGGCAGATAAGTTAGGAGTAAAAGTTGCTCTTGCCGATGGATGGGCCAGAGGAGGAGAAGGCGCTTTAGAGCTTGCACAAAGAGTCATTGAGGTTGTGGAAGAAAATAAAGAACCATTTACTCCGCTTTACGATTGGGACTCGGCTGTGATCACCAAGATTGAAACCGTAGCTAAAAAAATCTATGGAGCCGAAAGAGTTGAATTTGGTGCTAAAGCCAGAAAAGATCTCAAAAAGATCCATGATCTGGGCTTGGAAAACCTACCGGTGTGCATTGCCAAAACACAAAAATCTCTTTCAGATGATCCTAAACTATTGGGAAGACCCCGAGGGTTTACGCTCACCGTAAGGGAGATCGAAATAGCTTCGGGTGCGGGATTTTTGATCCCAATTACAGGAGATATGATGCGTATGCCGGGCTTACCAGCCATACCGGCTTCAGAAAGAATTGATATTGATAAGGAAGGAAATATTTCGGGGCTGATCTAAAGGGCAAGATTTATATTCTTCTAATCGAAAGCGGAACTTTTTAAGTTCCGCTTTTTTTTTACT
>JBAVJE010000194.1:0-16030 GCA_049687615.1 Salinimicrobium sp.
ACCACACCGTCTCCATGTATTTCGGCTTATAGGTGATGTATGGATCATCCATATCCACCCAGTAACCCATTTTTTCGGTAAGGTCGTTCCACACATCGGTGTAACGCATTACCGCATTTTTACAGGCCTCGTTGTATTTTTCAACACTTATTTTTGTGCCGATATCTTCTTTGGTAATGCCAAGTTCCTTCTCAACTCCAAGT
Organism: Salinimicrobium sp.; assembly: GCA_049687615.1. Taxonomy (GTDB): domain Bacteria; phylum Bacteroidota; class Bacteroidia; order Flavobacteriales; family Flavobacteriaceae; genus Salinimicrobium. The sequence continues at coordinate 204 of JBAVJE010000194.1, forward strand.
TCAATGGGAAGACCGTGGGTATCCCAACCGGCCTTACGTTTTACCTGATAACCCTTTTGCGTCTTGAAGCGGCAAAAAATATCTTTTATGGCACGGGCCATCACGTGGTGAATTCCAGGCAGGCCGTTCGCAGATGGCGGACCTTCAAAAAACACAAAAGGCTCATTGCCTTCACGTGAGTTTACACTTTTATCAAAAACATCATTCTCCTTCCAAAAATCCAGAATTTCTTCTGCTACTTTTGGGAGGTCAAGTCCTTTATATTCAGGGAACTTTGCGTTCATTATTTCGTTCTTTCTAATAGTTGCGCGAAAATAACGAATTTTGACAAATACAAGGTCTAAAAATGGGAAAACCTATTGATGTTCAAAAGATTGATCTTTTAAGCCCTTTATTTCCTGAATAATAGGTTGATCTTCTAAAAATTGTAGTGCAGCGCGAGGATGAGATTTCTTCCGGCGCCAGCAATTCCCGAAGAATAGGTGCGGTACCGTTGGTCTGTAATATTTTCTACGGAAGCTGTCGCCAACCAATTTTGTCCCATCTCATATCGGGCAGTGAAATTGATCGTATACCATTCAGGCGAGTATGGATTTCCGTTGTTGTCAATGGCATACATGTAGTCTTTAGCCTGCTCTGAAGGCGCCAGGTCTTCATAAGCTGTTTCAGCATTGTATTCTGAAGATACATCCAACCGCAACCCCTGGTTTTCCCAAACCAGGTGGGCGTTGGCGAATAGTGGCGCAGCATGCCTAAGCGGTGCTTTGCTGCCGTCTTCCTGCTCTTCTTCCCCTTCCATAAGGCTCACTTGTGATTTGAAATAAAAGCGTTCCGAAAATGCCATTTTTAGGCCTGCTTCAAGTCCGTAGACCTCGGCAAAAGCGGCATTTTGTATCGCCTGCACCCGGCTGGGCTTGCCTTGATAATCTATTGTCGTTTGCCCGTCGAGTGAAAAATCGCGCCTCACCAGTGCATCGTCTAAATAGGTGTAGTAAGCGGCAAGATCCAGTTGCAGCTTCCCAACTTCTATTCTGCTTCCTATCTCCGCATTGTAGGCCGTTTCTGGTTTAAGATCAGAATTTGGCACCACCACGGCGACGGGTTCAGAATCAAAAATTTTCCCTGAATCATCAATATTAGGAGCACGAAAACCAGTGGAAAAATTAAGTCGCCACCCAAAAATGTGATTTTGTTGCCAGTTGAGCCCGGCACTACCTGTAAGGGCACCGGTATTGAGGTTGGCATCATCAAAAGGAAAATCATAGACTTCGGGATCAAATCTCGCGTTTAAGAGTATATGATTGTACCGGACACCTGTTTGCAGGTTAAGGTCTGCACGTAATTTCCACTGCCAGCTCGCATAGGCGGCCATGGATTGCCAGGATGAATTATCCGGATACCGGGAAGTGCCGGAGGAAACCTCTCCCGAAACCACATTGGTCTCCATCCCTTTCGAGCTCACATTATTTAGAATATATTCAAACCCATAGAATAAGGTGCTTCCAAAAAAGCTTTTTTCGAAGTCCATATTTGCCGACCAGGCATTCACTTCTTCATCGGTTTGAAAAAGAATTTCTGCACCAAAATCGCGATCGTTTCTACCTTCTCTAAAATTTTGATAGGCGGCAATAAACCTGGCATCGTCATACAGGCTTCCGTTACCTGCTTTGTCTATTCTAAAATTCGCCTGCAGCCACTCCTGAGGTCCGTAATACCATTCGGCAGCCCTTAATTGACCGTTCTTTTCTCGATAAAGCCTGTCGTATCGAGGAAAATCTGAAGTGGTCGAAAAAATCACTCCAAGGTTGAGATCCCACGCAGGACCGGGCTGAAATCTTACTTTTTGAAGAAAATTGTACTGCTCATAGCCGGTTGGAACCTGAACCTTTGGATCGGGATTTTCAACGACCATATCCTCTCCTGTGCGTTGTACAACATATTTCGCCCGCAAGTATTCTTTGGGACCGTGGCTGCCCATTTTAAGGTTTCCAAAATCTGAAAAACTAAAGCTGCTCAAAAAAGCCCATTTTTCACGCCCATAGTTCAGGTCAATGTGAGCGGTCTTTTCTTCATTGGCAGTACTGTAACGGGTGTAGGTGCTTCCACTCAAACCGGAGTTTTCTTCCGAAGAAAATTTTGGAGAAAGCGTGTAGAAATTCATAACGCCACCAATGGCATCACTGCCATAGATTACCGATCCCGGCCCAAAAAGCACTTCCACATCTTCCACTGCCAGCGGGTCTATCGAAATCACATTTTGAAGATTTCCACCCCTAAAGATCGCGCTGTTCATTCTCACCCCGTCGACCGTTATCAACAATCGATTGGTAGCGAATCCCCTGATCATGGGACTGCCACCGCCCAGCTGACTTTTCTGGACAAATACCTGGCCTGTCTTCCGCAAAAGATCAGCAGAGGTTTGGGGACTTTCCTCTAAAATATTTTTTTTATCAAAAACCAGCACCTTCTGGACCAGCTCTTTTTTTTGCTGTGCAAAGCGCGAGACAGAAATCACCACCTCGTTTAATTCATTTTCATTTGGCTCAAGTAAGATTTCTCTTCCGCGTTGCAGGATCTGTTTTTTTGTGGAATGGAAATCACGATGCGCCACATGCCTGAAAAATATGATCTCGTTTTCTGAAAAATCTGAAATATCGGCCTCACCTCCGGCGGTGCTAAGAGCATTTTTGCTCATGTCTTTGTTGAAAATGGCGACATGCGTGACAGGTTCTGCAGATTCGGCATCCAATATCCTGATGGTTTGGGCACTTAGAAACTGGGTACAGCACAAGAAAAAATAGAGGGCAAAAATTCGCATTAACTGTAAATTTCATTGAGCACGCTCAGGGACTTCAGTTTTTGAAAACCCTGCAGGTGAATTTCATAATATTTTAAAAGCATCAATAAGAAATGAGATCTCGAGACCTGGTTCATTCTAATGTTGGGGCCTTCTTCAAAGTCGGCCGCAAGAAATTGTTGCAACAGGAGCACATTTTCATCGGTAATGCAGTCGTTGTTGGTCTCAACTTCCTGAAAAGTTCCGTCTATAAGATTAAAGACCGGCTTATCAAGATGCTCATCATCGGGATAAAATCCCAGGTAGCGGGTGAGTTTCACAAGAAACAAAAGGTGAAAATTTGCCGTTTTTTCGTGGGCATCAAACCAGGAGAGGCTGTTTTCCAGAAAATCATATAAGCCCTGATTAGCTTCTTCTTCTTTTATGGAATTCCGGAGCACTTCCGAAAGGAACATGGTTACCGTAGATTTCATAATGTTGGTATGCAAGCTTGAATAGGGTTGCAGGATACGAGCCTCCCGCAAATAATCCATCGTCCCCCTGTCGCGGTGGTTGGCCTCCAGCTCGAGCTGGGTCAACGGCTGAAATAAAGAAGCTTTGATCTTGCCTTTTTTAGACTTTAGCACCCCGCGAAGCAAATAGGTTTTAAGCCCCGCCTTCTCGGTGAAACATTTCACGATAAGATCGGCTTCGCCGTATTTGATCGCGCTAAAAACTATGGCTTTAGTTTTGACAAGCATTTTTTCCGAAGTTGCTTCCGAAGAAAAAAGAGGTCTCAAAAATGGCATTTTAGACATCTTTATTTCCCGGCAGCTAAAAATACAATTTTAAGGAGTAAGGCATTAAAAAAAGAAAAGACCGCCAAGAGCGGTCTTTTCAAAAATATATTATCAAGACTTAAACTACTCCCTGCGCAAGCATTGCATCGGCAACTTTAACGAAACCTGCAATGTTAGCACCTTTCACGTAGTCTACATAACCGTCTTCTGAAGTTCCAAACTTCACACACTGCTCGTGAATGTCATTCATGATTTGGTGTAATTTGGCATCAACTTCTTTTGAAGTCCAGTTGTATCTCATTGAGTTTTGAGACATTTCAAGACCTGAAGTCGCTACTCCACCGGCATTAGAAGCTTTTCCCGGAGAGAAAAGAATCTTGTTATCCTGGAATACAGCAATAGCTTCGGGGGTACAAGGCATGTTTGCCCCTTCACCCACACAAATACAGCCGTTTTCAAGTAGTAATTTCGCGTCTTTCTCGTGCAGCTCGTTTTGAGTTGCGCAAGGTAATGCGATATCACATTTTACGCTCCACGGAGTTTCTCCTTCAAAGTAGGTCGCACTAGGATACTTGTCTACATACTCCTTGATTCTTCCGCGTCTTTCGTTTTTCAAGTCCATCACAAAAGCAAGTTTTTCGGCATCAACACCTGCCTCATCAAGAATGTATCCTGAGGAATCTGACATTGTCACTACTTTACCTCCAAGCTCGGTCGCTTTTTCTGCAGCATACTGGGCCACGTTTCCTGATCCGGAAATTACCACAGTTTTACCTTTAAAAGAATCTCCTTTTGTCTTCAACATGTTTTCTGCGAAGTACACGTTTCCGTATCCTGTAGCTTCAGGACGAATCAATGATCCGCCGTAAGGAAGACCTTTTCCGGTCAAAATTCCGGTGAATTCATTTTGAAGTCTTTTATACTGTCCAAAAAGGAATCCAATCTCACGGCCACCTACTCCAATGTCACCCGCAGGAACATCGGTATTGGCACCTATGTGACGGTAAAGCTCGGTCATGAAGCTCTGGCAAAAGCGCATCACTTCATTGTCTGATTTCCCTTTTGGATCAAAATCAGATCCTCCTTTTCCACCACCCATTGGGAGGGTAGTAAGGCTGTTTTTAAATACCTGCTCAAAAGCGAGGAATTTAAGAATGCTCAGGTTTACCGACGGGTGGAAACGAAGTCCTCCCTTGTAAGGTCCAATGGCAGAGTTCATCTGGATTCGGAATCCACGGTTGATCTGCACCTCTCCCTTGTCGTCAAGCCATGGCACACGAAACATGATCACCCTTTCAGGCTCCACCATGCGCTCAAGCAACTTCTTGTTTTGGTATTTTTTATTTTTTTCAATAAACGGAATAACAGTTTCTGCAACCTCATGAACGGCTTGCATAAATTCCGGTTCATTCGAATTTCTTTTAGAAACGCTATCTAAGAAATCTTGTACATTTTTTTCCATAGTTTTGGCTAAAATTATATTAACGAAAACGTTTTTTACGATTCCTTGCAAATATACATTTTCTGCAAAAAACAGTCCGTATAATTTTGATATTCCTTTATTAATTCCTCATTTTCTGAAAGGCCAATAATTACAGCATTCTTTGGGCAGAATTTATATATTTGCTTTTAGGCAACCACTCCCTTATGACCAACATTTTCAAATCTTTAGTGCTGGGATTCCTTTTTTTTCTCTTCGGAAGAGGAAGCGGATTCGCACAGGTAGACATGGTGGGACAGGAAATAGGAGTGATCGTGGGGCCAGTAGCCTACTACACAGATTACGGCTTGCGCTACAACTTCGAGACAAACATGTCTAATACCGGAATTGGAGTGGGCCTGGTCTATTACCTCAACTTTGCTTATCGTGCCGACTGTAGCTGTTACACAAGGGATACTTATTTTAACGATCATTTTAAAATACGCGCCGAAATAGATTACCACGAGGGAACACTTAACCATTTTGGAAAAATTTCCAAGAAGCAGAACCAAAGCGGAGAACAATTAAGGGCGATGGTGGGAGAGGTTCAAACCTTTGAGATTGGAGCGCACCTTGAATACTACCCTTTCAGCATAAAAGATTACACCGCTTTTGCTTATCCTATCGCTCCCTTTGTGAGTCTTGGTTTTAACTTTGTAGGATATGACCCTAATACTTACTCAAAATTGGGGCCTATGGATGACCCAAACAATATTTTTCCTGCGTTTCGCGGTTTTATTCAACAGGAAGCGGGTTCCACATGGTCTATTGTAGCCAACGGCGGATTTAGGTATAAACTGGATGCGTCAAGTGACCTCATGTTGCAAATGCAGGTGCGCTACTATGATACCGACTGGCTTGACGGGTTGAACCACGATAATCCGCAAAACAAGTTCAATGACATGATCTTCTGGCTCAACGTGGGTTATGTCTATTACCTCAATTTCTAAAAACGAGGGGGGTCAAAAATGGCATTTTTGACAAACCTTAATTTCTTGGGCTAAAGCCCGTATGGCGCGGGAATTTTTAGGTGTCCGGATACATCCGGAGGCAAGTCAATAATTCTTAAATTTTGAATTCCCTCCACCTGCAGGATGGTCGTTTTATTCATCCTATCTTCAAAATCTTTTTCGCTTCTTTTTCAAAAGGCTCCGAGACAAAAAAGCTCATCTGGAAAAGAATTATACTTCAAAACAATTCCCGAAGGCTATTCAAATCTCTGCATAATCCAGTCTGAAAATATTTTCTGAATTTTGAATTCCCTCCACCTGCAGGTGGAGGATTAACAATCTTCTCCTTCAATTGCTTTAGCCCAATACCCCTTAAAAATGTCATTTTTGACACCTCTTCCTAAAATAATTTTCTTAGCCAAGTGCCTGCTTCAGGTCATTGACGAGATCTTCCTCATCTTCAATACCCACACTCAGGCGAATGAGCGAATCTACAATGCCTGTCTTTGCTCTTTCCTCCTGCGGAATTGAAGCGTGGGTCATACTTGCAGGATGACCGGCGAGTGATTCTACGCCTCCAAGAGATTCGGCAAGAGTGAAAACCTTCAGCTTTTCAACAACTTTTATTGCAGACTCCAGGGTGCCATCATATGTCGTGAAAGAAATCATTCCTCCAAAACCTTTCATTTGCTTTTTCGCTACTTCATGATTAGGATGGTCTTCAAATCCCGGCCAGTAGACTTTATCTACTTTGGGATTGCGCTTCAGGAATTTAGCTACGGCCACGGCATTTTCGCAATGCCGTTGCATTCTAATATGCAAGGTTTTTATTCCGCGTAAAACAAGAAAACTGTCCATGGGGCCACATATGGCGCCACTGGCGTTCTGGATGAAATAAAGTCTCTCGGCCAAATCCCGGTCATTTACGACCAGGCTTCCCATTACCACATCACTGTGACCCCCAAGATATTTTGTGGCCGAATGCATCACAATATCTGCACCCATTTCGAGCGGCTGCTGCAGGTAAGCAGTCGCGAAAGTATTATCTACAGCCAACAATAAACTATGCTTTTTTGCCACTTTTGAAACCGCTTCAATATCGATAATGTTCATCATTGGATTGGTAGGAGTTTCTATCCAAATGAGCTTTGTATGATCATTCACGGCTGCCTCAATTTTAGACATGTCATTCATGCCCACGAAGTGGAATTTGATCCCGAGCTTCTCAAAAATTTTAGTGAAAAGCCTGTAGGAACCCCCATAAAGATCATTTGTAGAGATAATTTCGTCTCCCGGTTCGAACATTTTCATCACCGCGTCTATAGCGGCAAGACCCGATCCAAAAGCCAAACCATACCTGCCATTCTCTATGCTTGCAAGCGCGTTTTCAAGAGCGGTACGGGTTGGATTCCCGGTTCGGGAATATTCAAAACCCTTGTGTCCACCGGGAGTACTTTGTTTGTAAGTACTCGTTTGATATATAGGCGGCATAACAGAGCCATAAGCCGGATCTGTATTTTTCTGCCCTCCATGGATTACCTTTGTATTGAACTTCATTTTTTAAAAAAATTTAAGATATAAATGTAGTATTCGCTTTGGGCATTCCCAAAATAGCCCTTACCTTTCCTATTGATTTAACACTCTAGCCAAACCATGACTCATAAGCTTGCCGGGATTTTAATCCTGTTATTACTCCTTACCTCCTGCGCCGAAGAAAAAGATAAAAAAGACCTGCCGCTAAGGTTTGAAAAAGAAAGCATTGTTAAAAAAACCGGCCAAAACTGTGACACTGCAGAATATGATTGCACTATCATATCTCTTGAAGTGGTTAAGGCCAAAGGCGCCGAAGTTTCAGGGAAAATCAATAAAAGCCTTGAGAAACATGTTATACAGCTCATCTCTCCAGAAGAGGAGCCGGAGGCCACCTCGCTGGAACAGCTTTCAGAGAATTTTATTAGCGACTTTAAAGATGCCGCAGAAAGTTTTTCGGAAGAACCACCATGGGAAGCTTATCTCAACGAGAGTGTCTATCTCAAATCTGAAGATGTCATCTCCATAGGCATCACCACCGAGATCTTCAGCGGTGGCGCACATGGCTATAAAACACTCACTTTTTTGAACTTTGATCCAGAAACCGGCAAGATATATTCCGCAGAAGATCTTTTTACACCTGAATTCAGCAGATTTGTAGAGGAGAAATTCCGCAATAAATTCGATATCCCTTCCGAAGAAAACATCAATAGCACAGGCTTTTGGTTTGAAAATGACATTTTTCACCTGCCAGAGAACATAGGTTTTGAAGAAGATAAGCTAATTCTGGTCTACAACTCTTATGAGATCGCGTCTTATGCTGCCGGCGACATATATATGGAAATCCCTATGGAAGAGGTTAAGCCATTTCTTAAAATTGAATAATTTTGCAGAAAGCGAATAATGAAAAAGATCTACTATCTCTCCAGCTGTGATACCTGCAAAAGGATTTTACAAGAGGTCGATGCGCCTGCTTCTTTTGAACTACAGGACATAAAGAAAGAACCAGTCACAGCGCAACAGCTGGAAGAGCTGCGGAAGCATTCTAACAGCTACGAAGCCCTCTTCAATAAAAGAGCCCGGCTATACAAGGAGCGAGGTTTAAAAGAAAAAGGGCTTACTGAAGAGGACTTCAAAAACCTCATTTTAGAGCATTATACTTTTCTTAAGCGACCTGTTATAATAAAAGACGAATCTGTTTTTATCGGCAACTCCAAAAAGACCGTAGCCCAAGCCAAAAAGCACATTCATGAATAAGCGCTCGCTGGCTCTATTGGCGGCAACAGGCGCGAGTACTATCTATGGGATCAACCATACCGTGGCAAAAGGTCTTATGCCGGTATACATTGAACCTTTCGGGTTTATTCTGCTTCGTGTAGTTGGCGCCGCCATTCTTTTCTGGCTTATCAGTTTTTGGGGTCCAAAAGAAAAAATAGCGACCAGAGACTGGCCGCGTTTGTTTGGTTGTACCGTGCTGGGCATGATGATCAACATGCTGTTCTTTTTTAAGGGGCTTAGTTTGACGACACCTATCAACAGCTCGGTCATTCTTACGACTTCTCCCATTCTTGTGCTGGTGCTGGCGGCGATCCTTATCAGGGAACGTATCACCTGGCTGAAGACGGCGGGAATCATAACAGGTCTGGCCGGTGCCGTAGGACTCATCCTCTTCGGAAAATCCCATGTAATCGATGCTCCCAACATTCCGCTGGGCAATATTTTGGTACTGTTTAATGCCGTCTCCTACAGTTTATACCTCATCCTGGTGAAGCCGCTCACATCAAAATATCATCCTTTCACCCTTATGAAATGGCTGTTCCTCTTAGCGGTTGTGGTGAATCTCCCAATTACCCTCAACCAGTTTCTTGAGGTAGAATGGTCTTCCCTGCCCATGCACGCGATCGTAAAGATGGCATTTGTCGTGATTGGTACCACCTTTCTCACCTACCTGCTGAATATTTTCGCATTACGGCAATTGAGCGCGGCTACCTTAAGCTCCTTCATTTACCTGCAGCCGCTGGTCGCGATCATCTATGCTGTGGCAACAGGGGCAGATGAACTTACCGCCGTGAGGGTTATGGGAGCTATTTTGGTATTTGCCGGAGTTTATATGGTAACCCGCAAGAAACCTCTACCCCAGGAAAAATCTTCCTAAGACTACTCCTGCGGTACCTGCTTGGGTCGTTTACCAAATTTACGGGTGTCTTCTTTGGTAAGAATACGAAAATCTTCGGTGTGTTGGAGACTGTCGAGGTTCTCAAAAAGATCTTTTGGAAGGCCTGTTAATTTTCGCTCTTTCAAATCGATCCAGCCGCCCATCATTTCACAACTGGCGAAATTCTGCCCTTTGTGATCAAAGAAATCGTGGACAAACTCGAAATACATGCCGTCTTCAGAAATACCTTTTAATTGTAGTGTAACCGTTACCGGCTTCCCTGCAAAAACTTCCTTGAAGTAATAGATGTGCTCATAGAAAACAACCGGCCCCAGGTTATGCTGCGCCAGCTCCTTTTGTCCAAAGCCGTTTTCCATCAAAAACCCCATACGGGTATGACTCATAAAATTGATGTAGGAGGTGTTGGCCAAATGCCTGTTGGCATCTATATCACTCCATCTAATCTCGAAATCTTTCTTATACATATTGTAAATTTGGGATAAAATTACTAAAAGATATTATGCGCGCATAATTGTTTTTTGTTCATTTACTCCTATAAAATACATTTTCACCATGCCTTTAGTACCAAGCAGATATGAACCATTGAGGATCTTCCGAAATTATCATATTTCAACGGTCTATTCATCTGTCTTAAGAAAAGCACCAGTGAAACAGGAACGGGAACGGCTGGAGCTGCCGGATAATGATTTTCTGGACCTTGACTGGAGTTACTCAAAAAAGGGAAAATCAAACAAGGTTTTACTGGTGATCCATGGTCTTGAAGGAAGTGCCAATCGTCCCTATGTAACGGGCCTGGCACGGTATTTTATTCAACACGGCTGGGATGTGGCGGGCATCAATTTAAGAGGATGTAGCGGAGTGCTTAACCGCAAATTTTCTTCTTATCATGCGGGTGCCACAAATGATCTTGATACGGTGGTGAAGCATGTCCTTAAAAAGGAACAATATGAATCAATAGCTTTTAATGGGTTTAGCCTGGGAGCGAATCTTATGCTGAAGTATCTTGGCGGAAGAAGGCCTACTCCTCCAGAAATAAAGGCAGCCGTAATGGTTTCGGCTCCTTGTGACCTTGAAGGATCTCTCGAAAAACTTCTGGAAAAACGGAATTATTTGTATGCGCAACGCTTCCTTAGAAAACTAAAAAGCCATCTTTCTGCCCGTGCGAAGAAATTTCCGCAAGAGATAACAAAAGAAGAGATCGCCCGAATTGACGATCTGCTGGAGTTTGATAACTGCTACACCAGCCGGGCACATGGTTTTAAAGATGCGCATGACTATTATAAAAAAAGCAGTTCTTTGCAGTTTCTACCTAATATCAAGGTGCCAACACTCATCATCAATGCCAAAAATGACGGTTTCCTTTCTGAAGCCTGTTACCCAATAAAAACAGCAAAAGAGAACAAAATGCTGTTTTTAGAAATGCCCGAATATGGTGGTCATGTTGGTTTTCTTCAGAAGAGAAAAACTACCTATACCGAGGAGCGCGCTCTTGAATTCATCACTGCACAAATTTAGTTTCCTCTGTTTTTTTAAGTTCAAATTAAGATTTTACCGAAGCAGAGAAAGAAAAAAACATTTTACCTTTCCCAAAAGAATATGACAACAAAACCGAAAGAAGAACATTTAGCCAAGGTACGTTCTGCAGGATTTTTCACCAAGGGGATCGTTTACCTGCTCATTGGTGCGCTTACCTTAATGGCTGCCCTGGGACTTGGAGGAGATATTGCAAGCAGAGACGGAGTGGTGCTTTTTCTTCTGGCCCTGCCTGCCGGAAAATTACTGGGGGCCATTGTCGCTCTGGGACTCATCGCATATTCTATTTGGAGGCTCTCGCAAGCATTTTTTCGACCCAAAAAGAACGGTAATAAACCTACCGGCATAAAGAACTTTTTTACCAGATTCCGCTATTTTTACTCCAGTCTGCTTTACGGTATTATCGCCTATTCCTTCGGAAAACCTCTTGTTCTTGACATTTTTGGAACAGAAAATCCTAAGACGAGTGAGGGAGATGAACAGGAGCAAGCGGCTTTAGGTGAATTGCTTACCCATGATTGGGGTAAGGTGCTCATCTGGGCTCTGGCGGCCATAATTGCCATTCAGGCCATTTGGCAATTCAGGCTGGCCTATACCGCCCATTTCATGAAAAAAATAGATCAGGCACCAGATATTGAACATGAATATGAATTCATTAGGAAGGCGGGCAGGTTTGGTTATTCGGCTCGCGGACTGGTATTTGGGATCATCTCTTTCTTCCTTGTTCAGGTGATACTGGAACACAATGCCAGAGTATATAAAGGTACCGAAGGGGCCTTACAATATCTCTTAAGCTTCTCCTATGGCTCTCTTCTGCTGGCGCTTACCGCCATAGGCCTGGCCGGTTACGGGGTTTTCAATATCATGGTGGCTCGTCATGCAGACTATACCAGGATTCATTAAGGCTTCAAAAAGGGTATTTTCGGGCCTGTCTTAAATAAAGAATTCCTGTCTTTGCGCTGCTGCATAATTAATTATCTTTGTGGCAGCCTATAAATAGTACTTATGATTCAGTCAATGACCGGTTTTGGAAAGAGCGGCTTACAATTGCCTTCCAAAAAAATCACCGTAGAAATAAAATCTCTTAACAGCAAGAATCTTGATCTCAATGCGCGTATTCCTTCCCAATACAGGGAAAAGGAATTGCTGTTGCGCAATAAGATATCCCGGGAACTCACCCGCGGAAAAGTGGATTTTTCTCTTTATGTGGAAGTTACAGGTGAAGAGACCACAGCCTCGATTAATCCTGCCGTCGTCAAGAAATATATGGCGCAGCTTAAGGACATAGTTTCAGGTGATGAAACCGAGTTACTCAAAATGGCCGTTCGCATGCCCGATGCTTTAAAAACCGAACGCGAAGAGGTAGATGAAGAAGAGTTTAATGCCATTGAAGAAGCCGTGGAAGATGCTTTGAGGGAGATCAATGATTTTCGCTCTTCCGAAGGTAAAGCTTTAGAAGAAGAGCTGGAGCAGCGGGTAAATAATATTCAGCAACTCTTGGAAAAAGTGATAGCGATGGATCCTGACAGAATTTCGGGTGTGAGAGAACGTCTCACCCGGGGCATTGCCGAACTCAAAGAAAATATTGATGAGAATAGGTTTGAACAGGAACTGGTTTTCTACATTGAAAAATTTGATATCACCGAAGAAAAAGTAAGGTTGGAAAACCACCTAAACTACTTTCTAGAAAGCCTTTTTTCTGCCGACTCAAACGGAAAAAAACTGGCCTTCATTTCACAGGAGATGGGTCGTGAGATCAACACCATAGGCAGTAAGTCAAATTACGCTCCCATGCAGCAGCTGGTAGTACAAATGAAAGATGAGCTGGAAAAGATCAAAGAACAACTTTTAAACGTACTATAATGGCCAACGGCAAACTGATCGTATTTTCGGCACCTTCAGGATCTGGCAAGACCACAATCGTTAGATATCTTTTGGCTCAGGAAGAACTCAGGCTGGATTTCTCAATTTCGGCTACCTCGCGAGCGGCAAGAGGCAATGAGGTTCACGGTAAGGACTACTATTTTCTTAGCCTGGAGGAGTTTAAAAAGAAAATTAAAAACGATGATTTCCTGGAATGGGAAGAGGTGTACCGCGATAATTTCTACGGAACTTTAAAAAGCGAAGTGGAACGAATCTGGAAGGAAGGCAAAAATGTCATTTTTGACATAGATGTAGTCGGCGGTCTTGACATCAAACAAATCTATCCAGACGATACTCTGGCCGTTTTTGTAAAACCGCCAAGTATAGAGGAACTAAAAATCCGCTTGAAGAAAAGAAAAACAGAATCTCCAGATAAGATCAGTATGCGGGTGGCAAAAGCCTCTATCGAAATGGCGACCGCCCCGCAATTTGACCATATCATTATCAATAACGATCTCAATACCGCCCTGGAAGAAGCTTATTTATTGGTTTCAGATTTTGTTGGCGCCAATAAAAAGAAGTAAGGTGAAAAAAAAGATAGGACTGTTTTTTGGCACTTTTAACCCGGTACATATTGGTCATCTTATTCTTGCAAATCACCTGCTCCAATATTCAGACATGGACGAAGTCTGGATGGTCGTTACTCCTCACAATCCTTTTAAAAAAAAGAGCAGCCTGCTCAATAACAATCATCGATATGACATGGTTTGGCAACTTTGCGAAGATTATCCCAGGCTAAGACCAAGTGATATAGAATTTAACTTACCGCAGCCAAACTACACCTCTACCACTCTGGTTCATCTCGAAGAAAAATATCCCGATTATCAATTTTCGCTTATTATGGGCGAAGACAACCTGAAAAGTTTCCATAAATGGAAAAATCATGAGGTGATCATTGAACGGTACCCGTTAATAGTTTATCCAAGATACTCTGAAGGGGAAGTGGAAGAATTATATGCCGATAACCCAAAAGTAAAAAGAATTGATGCTCCCCGAATTGAGATTTCTTCTACCTTCATAAGGAAAGCCATTAAAGAAGGTAAAGATGTGCGGCCGCTATTGCCCGAAAAGGTGTGGAAGTATATTGATGAGATGGGCTTTTACAGATAAAAAAATTGCCTTCGAAACTCTTTCGAAGGCAATTCTTCACTAACTAACCAACCAAAAGATTAAACTCTTCTAAAAAATAATCTTTCCATTCTTATAACGTGGAAATCAAGTGTATCGTACATCAAAAAGAGCCCTTTTAGTGTTAAAATTTCAAATCTAATGCAAGCTCTTTTCTTCTTTATTACCGCGTTTCTTCGGAAGCTTTATATTTTCCGTATTTTTGGGCCAGAAATTAATATTTTATGGAGACAACGCCAAAGTTCGCCGTTATAGGCGGGGGTAGCTGGGCTACAGCTATTGTAAAAATGTTATGTGAGAATCTTGATAAAGTGAGCTGGTACATGCGCAGCGTATATGCCATTGAGCACATCAAAAAACAGGAACATAATCCAAACTACCTCAGCTCGGTGGAATTTGACGTTAACCAGTTGCATTTAAGCAACGACATCAACGAAATCGTTCGCGAGGCAGATATTCTCATCTTTGCCATTCCTTCGGCATTTCTAAAACGAGAGCTGGATCATCTTACCGAAAGTCTTCAAGACAAGATCATTTTTTCGGCAATTAAAGGTATCGTTCCCGAAACCAGCCTCATTGTTGGAGAGCATTTTCACAGAACCTACGATCTCCCATATGAAAACATTGGAGTTATTACCGGCCCCTGTCATGCCGAGGAGGTTGCCCTGGAACGCCTTTCTTATCTTACCATCGCCTGCGCTGTTGAGGAAAGAGCTAAACTGGTAGCAAAATATCTTAGCAGTGACTACATCAATTGTAAGACCAGTGATGATATTGTGGGTACCGAATATGCCGCAATGCTCAAGAACATTTACGCTATTGCCGCCGGAATCGCCCACGGCCTGGGCTACGGAGATAACTTCCAGAGTGTATTGATGAGCAATGCCATTAGGGAGATGAAGAAGTTCATCAAAAAGGTGCACAAGATGAAACGGAATATCAACGATTCTGCTTACCTGGGAGACCTTTTGGTAACGGGATACTCCGTCTTTAGCCGGAACAGGATGTTCGGGAATATGATTGGTAAGGGATATACCGTAAAAAGCGCTCAAATGGAAATGAGTATGGTGGCCGAAGGTTACTATGCTACAGAAAGTGCTTATAAGATCGTGAAGGATACCAAGGCCAAAACTCCAATTATAAATGCTGTCTACGGAATACTATACGAAGGAAAAGATCCAAAAAAGGTATTTAAGAAGCTGGCTGACAAACTGGACTAGGGCTTATGTTTTGCTGATGGGTTAAAGGTTAAATGCTTAACCGCTTATTTGCCGTAATCTTCTTCCCGATCTATCTGTACACCTGCTAAAGAAAAAAAAGTATTTAACAAAAAAGACCTTTCTCAGGTCCTTTTTTGTTTGCTCTTATTTATCAGGCTTGGAGAAATACTACTTCAGCAGCACCCCTTTCCTGCCCATTACCGGCAGCTCCAGCAATGCTTTTTCGTTGATTGTATTCTTTCTAAAAAGGTACTTTTTGTGCAACATTTTTCCTTCAGAAAAAAAAGAAACAGAAAATTCGTTATTTAGTT
>JBAVJE010000195.1:0-2357 GCA_049687615.1 Salinimicrobium sp.
CACTGGCCGTCATTATAAAAGAAGCCGATTTTTGCTTTTTTTGAGACTTTAGCTTCTGAAGAAATATTTTTAAGTTATCCCGATTTTCACCCTCATAAATCTTCATATGCATGTGCAAGTCTGCGGCAGTCGTACTTCCAAGGGTAGGATTATTGTTCCAAAGACTCTTAAAGCTTGTTACCGAAGTTTTCACCCGATTGGCAAAAATAAGCGTGTCTTTATGGTGATCGCGAATAAGCACATCATCCAGCACAAATTTACCGCTGTAGGTGATTCCCACTCGCCCCACAGTGATATCAACATTTTTAGAGGCATTCATGGAACTCGTGACTTTTTTGGCCACGAAAGTCTGTACCGACGGAATGGAAAATACGATCAGTAACACAATTAAAAACAGCAGCAAAGCGAGCAGCGTTTTACCCAGTATTTTCCAGAATTTTTTGATAGGTATTTTAGTTATAACTTTGCGAACAATATTAACAATTTTCAGGTCTAAATCATAAAGATGCCTTCACAAAATATATATATTCTTGGGATCGAATCTTCCTGTGATGATACAGCTGCGGCGGTATTATATAACGGGCGTATACTTTCAAATGTTGTTGCCACCCAGGAAATACATCAAAAATACGGAGGCGTAGTGCCCGAACTTGCTTCCAGGGCGCATCAACAAAATATTGTTCCGGTGATTCATGAAGCCCTGAAACGTGCAGGGATTTCCAAAAATGAGCTTTCTGCCATCGCTTTTACCCGTGGCCCCGGCCTTATGGGATCTTTGCTGGTAGGCACCTCTTTTGCCAAATCCATGTCCCTTGGGTTGGGAATTCCATTGCTTGATGTAAATCACATGCAGGCGCACATTCTGGCTCATTTTATTGAAGAAGAAGGTTTTTCAAAACCCGATTTCCCCTTCCTGGCCTTGACCATTAGCGGCGGGCATACTCAAATTGTAAAAGTTTCAGATTATTTTAAAATGGAAGTCATCGGGCAAACACTTGATGATGCCGTGGGCGAAGCTTTTGATAAGAGTGCTAAAATTTTGGGGCTGCCCTACCCCGGCGGACCTTTGATCGATAAATACGCCCGGGAAGGAAATCCAAGAGCTTTTGAGTTCCCAAAACCAAAAGTGGGCAATCTTGACTTCAGTTTTAGCGGCTTAAAAACCTCTATTTTGTATTTCATACAAAGGCAGTTGAAGGAAGATCCACAATTTATAGAGAAAAATTTGAAGGATATTTGCGCATCCATTCAGTATACCATCATTCAAATCCTAATGAGTAAACTGAAGAAAGCCGTGAAACAAACGGGAATACGCCAAATTGCCATTGGCGGCGGGGTTTCGGCTAACAGCGGGATAAGGCAGACTTTAAAAGATGCCGAAGAAAAGTACCAATGGAAAACTTTTATTCCCAAATTTGAATACACCACAGATAATGCGGCAATGATAGCCATTGCAGGGCATTATAAATTTCTGACCAAAGACTTTGCTAATTTGGGAGTCACTGCTACGGCCAGAATAAAAATGTAATTTATGCAGCTATTTTTTCATCCTGAAGTCAAAGAAGCCGACAAGGAAGTTGTTTTTTCTCGCGACGAAAGCAGACATATTGTAAAGGTGCTTCGTAAAAAAGAGGGAGATGAGCTGCATCTTACTAACGGTAAAGGCTGGATCTTTATCACCCAAATCATTTCTGCCGACCAAAAAAGCTGTACTGCAAAGATCGTTTCTTCAGAAAAAGAGCCGCCTGCACCTTATCACCTGCATCTCGCTGTGGCCCCGACAAAAATGAATGACCGCTATGAGTGGTTCCTGGAAAAAGCGACCGAAATTGGTATTCATGAAATTAGCCCCATTATATGTGAGCATAGCGAAAGAAAAGTAGTAAAGCTCAACCGCTACGAAAGGGTGGTGCAAAGCGCACTTAAACAATCGCTGCATACTCGTTTTCCTATTCTCAATGAGCCTGTTAATTTTTCTGATTTTATGGAACAAGAACACAGGGGTCAGAAATTTGTCGCCCATTGTGAAGATGACGGTAAAAAGAGACCGCTGTTTAACGAGATCAAAAAAAATTCAATGGTCACTGTATTAATAGGTCCCGAAGGCGATTTCTCTTCCGAAGAAATTAGCATAGCCTTAGAAAAGGGATGGCAACCGGTAAGCCTGGGAAATAGCCGTTTGCGCACCGAAACCGCTGCAATTGTTGCCTGCCATACGGTAGCTCTTGTTAATGAAACAGAATAGTTCCGTTTTTTTCTTAAATTTCAATATGAAAAAAGTATTTTTTCTTTGCCTTTTTCTGTCGGTGTTCTATGAAACATCGGGACAGGAAATTGCGCTGTTGAAATACCAGGGC
>JBAVJE010000196.1:0-6450 GCA_049687615.1 Salinimicrobium sp.
CGAGAAATTAAACAAAGGTTTCCAAATTCTTGAGGATTGGGCTCATAACGCTACATTAACCGAAGAAGCTATCGACGGAGAACGCGGCGTAGTTATGGAAGAATACCGCCTTGGACTGGGACCAGATAAACGAATGATGCAGGTGTATCTTCCAAAATTAATGCATAACTCCAGGTATGCAGATAGATTGCCTATAGGAAAAGAAGATGTGATTCAAAATTCAGATTATGAAACAATTAGACAGTACTATCACGACTGGTACCGGCCAGATCTTATGGCAGTTGTCGCAGTAGGAGACCTGGACGTTACTCAAATCGAACAAAAAATAAAAGAACATTTTTCAAACCTTGAACCTACCGAGAACCCAAGAGAAAGAAAAGACTATGGGCTTCCTAATCATGAAGAAACTTTTGTAGCAATAGCTTCAGACAAAGAGGCTCCCTTTACTCGTGTTCAGGTTTACTATAAAGACAGGGAGAATGCTAAAAAAGTGACTACTGTTACCGATTATCGTGACGAACTTGTAGAGAGTCTTTTTTCCACAATGATCAACAACCGGCTTGAGGAGCTAAGGAACAAACCAAATCCTCCTTTCACCTTTGGGTACTCCTATCACGGCGGAACTTATGCCCGTACAAAAGAGGCATATCAATCTGTAGCCATGACGGGAGAAGGTCAACAACTGCAAGCCCTTAGAGCTTTACTGGAAGAAAATGAAAGAGTAAAACGCTACGGCTTCAACCCTTCTGAACTGGAGAGAGCCAAAAAAGAATATCTTGCCCGCCTTGAACAACAATACAAGAACCGGGATAAAGAAGAAAGTGGCCGAATAGTCAATCGCTACGTTAGTCATTTTCTTGACAAGGATCCGATTCCGGGAATTGAATGGGAATATAAATTCGCGCAGGAATCTTTAGACCAAATTAAGCTTGAAGAAATCAATGCCCTCATCCAAAATTTCCTTCATGACGATAACAGGGTTGTGGTACTTACAGGACCTGAAAAAGAAGGCTTGAAACAAGTGCAAAAAGAAGAGGTGCTGGCACTTCTTGATGAAGTGAAGAAGGAAGAACTTCAGAAATATACTGAAGAAAAACTACGGGACAACTTGTTAACCCAGGCTCCGGAAGCAGGAAGCATTGTTGATGAAAGCACAAACGACCAGGTTGGTATAAAGACTATTACCCTTAATAATGGTGCAAAGGTCGTATATAAGAAAACCGACTTTAAGAATGACGAAGTACTGTTCTCGGCTTACAGCCCGGGTGGTAGTTCCCTCCTGCCCGACGAAGTCTATCATAAGACTGTGCTGGCTAATAACGGCCTCCCCGAAGCAGGAATAGCAGATCTTTCCAAAAATGACCTGAGCAAGATGATGAGTGGCAAAATCGTTTCTGTACGTCCGCAGATCTCCAATTATTCAGAAGGATTCAGCGGTTCGGCAAGCCCTAAGGATTTGGAAACCCTGTTTCAACTCATCCATCTTTATTTCACCGATCTCAATAAAGACCAGGAGGCTTATGACTCCTATGTTTCAAAACAGAAAGGCTTTTTGGGGAATCTCATGTCCAATCCCAATTTCTATTTTCAAAATGAACTTGGCAAGTTGAGAAACGAAGGAAATCCTCGTTATGTAGGTTTCCCTACTCCCGAGAAGTACGACCAGCAGGATTACAACCTGGCCTATGAAAAGTACCAGGAGCGTTTTGCCAATGCAGGTGATTTCACCTTCTATTTTGTTGGAAATATTGATGAAGAAGCGCTAAAGCAATACGCATCGACATATTTGGCCAGTCTTCCTTCACAAAAACAAGAAGAGGCGTATGATGTACCCGAATTCAGACCGGATAATTCATATCACAAAGAAATTATCTACAAAGGTGCAGATCCTAAAAGCCAGGTTCTTATGAGGTGGACCGGAGAAACCAAGTACGACAGATCTGAAGATTTCGCGATGCAGGCCCTCGGTGAGATCCTTACCATTAAATTGGTGGAGCAACTAAGGGAAGAAGAAGGAGGAGTTTATGGTGTTGGCGCCAGAGGAACCCTTAACAAGATTCCTTACGGTTCTTATAGTTTTAGTATTTCTTTCCCTTGTGGTCCCGAAAACGTTGATAAACTTACGCAGGCAGCCCTGTCAGAAGTTGAGAAGATCAGAGAGAATGGGCCTACAGATAAAGATTTAGCTAAAATCAAGGAGACTTATCTTGTAGAGCATAAACAAGAATTGAAAGAGAATAAATTCTGGATTCAGAAAATGGAAATGGCAGATGTTGAAGATTACGACATCAATGAAATCACAAAATTTGAGGAAAAACTTAACAGCCTTTCGGCTGATAAGATTCAGGATGTAGCAGAAAAATATTTGACCGAAGACTACCTCCTAGGTATACTTATGCCTGAAAAAGAAGCTGCTGCAGGAAAATAAAATTTCTTTCAGATTACCGGAAAATATTCACCGGAAAAATCACTGTTAAAACCGATGCTTTTCTAATTAGGAAAATCATCGGTTTTTTCTGTATAACGTGTTAACAAATTAGCTTTCGTAAACCCTTTATAAATTGTATTTTTACCCTTTAAATCCAAGAGAATTTAATGGGTAAGATAATTGCCGTTGCAAATCAAAAAGGAGGAGTTGGGAAAACCACGACTTCAGTTAACCTGGCCGCATCCCTGGGGGTGCTTGAGAAAAAAGTGCTGATCATTGACGCAGATCCACAGGCAAATGCCACATCGGGTTTGGGTATAGATGTTGAGAGCGTTGAGCTGGGAACCTACCAATTACTGGAACATTCTATAAAGGCTGAGGAGGCTATTATCAAGACTGAATCTCCTAACCTGGATATTATTCCTGCACATATAGACCTTGTCGCGATCGAAATTGAGCTTGTAGATCAGGATGAGCGGGAATATATGCTTAAAAAAGCTATTTCTCATCTTCGAGAAACTTATGACTACGTGATCATTGACTGTGCACCTTCTTTAGGGTTGCTTACTCTCAATGCACTTACCGCGGCAGATTCTGTGATTATTCCAATTCAATGTGAATATTTTGCTTTGGAAGGACTTGGCAAGGTGCTCAACACCATCAAAAGCGTTCAAAAGATCCACAATTCAAAATTAGATATTGAAGGTTTGCTGCTTACCATGTATGACAGCAGGCTTAGACTTTCTAACCAGGTGGTGGAAGAAGTGCAGAAGCACTTTGATGAAATGGTATTTACTACAATCATTCAACGAAATGTGCGTTTAAGTGAAGCCCCCAGTTATGGTGAAAGTATTATAAATTATGATGCAGGCAGTAAAGGCGCGAGCAATTACCTAAGCCTTGCTCATGAGATCATAAAAAAAAACAGTTAGGAGAAGATGGCGAAGGCGACCAAGAAACAGGCTTTGGGAAGAGGGCTTTCAGCATTGCTGAAGGATCCTAAAAATGACATAAAGTCGGCAGAAGACAAGAATGCAGATAAACTGGTGGGACATATAGTCCAACTGGACCTGGCCTCCATAGAAGTGAATCCTTTTCAGCCCAGGACCAGTTTTAATGAAGAGTCTTTACGTGAGCTTGCTTCTTCAATTAGGGAGCTTGGGGTTATCCAGCCTATTACGGTAAGGAAGCTTGATTATAATCAATACCAACTGGTATCTGGGGAGCGCAGGTATCGTGCCTCCAAATTAATAGGCCTGGAAACGATTCCGGCCTATATTAGAATAGCCAATGACCAGGAATCTCTGGAAATGGCACTGGTGGAGAACATTCAGCGACAAGACCTTGACCCTGTCGAAATTTCTCTTTCCTACCAGCGATTGATCGATGAGATCAACCTCACGCAGGAACAGTTAAGCGAAAGAGTTGGAAAAAACCGCTCAACCATCGCTAATTATTTACGTTTACTAAAGCTTGACCCCATTATCCAAACCGGTATGCGCGACGGCTTTCTATCAATGGGGCATGGTCGTGCCCTTATCAATATTGAAGATCCGCAATTGCAACTCGAGATCTATGAAAAGATACTTGGCAATTCCCTCTCGGTAAGAGAAACCGAAAAGCTGGTGCGTAACCTTCAGGAAGGAAAGCCTGAAACAAAAGCTGCTGCTCCCGTCCTTCCGCGGAACATAAAGAAAAGTATTAAAGAATTTTCGGAACGTCTTGGAACCAAGGTAGACGTTAAGGTGGCAAAAAAGGGAAATGGAAGGCTTATTATTCCTTTCTCTTCGGAAGCTGACCTTGAGCGCTTGAAAAAAATTATTCAGGGTGAGGAATAGCAAGGCCATATTACTTGTATTTTTTCTGATTTTTGCCAAACAACTCTTTGCGCAACAGGATTCTCTTCTTGTAGACCCACAGCTGGTAGTCGAACAACCCACGTATAAACCTTATGATCCACTGTCCCCTGCACGTGCAGCCTTTTATTCTGCGGTTTTGCCGGGACTGGGACAGGCATACAACGGGAAATACTGGAAGATCCCGGTAGTCTACACAGCTCTTGGAGTAGGCGTATATTTCTATTTCAAAAATGACGACCAGTATGACAGGTACCGCGATGCCTATAAGAGCAGACTGGCCGGAAAAACTAATGATGAATTCTATGACGAGAATGGGAACGAGTTACTCTCTACCCAGGGACTCATAGAAGCACAGCGTTTTTACCAGCGTAACAAGGAAATCTCTATTCTTGTCACGCTGGGGCTATATGCCCTTAATATTATAGATGCAAACGTAGATGCTCACCTGCAGCAGTTCAACGTTAGTGAAGATCTTTCTCTAAAGCCGAAATTGGATTATGACCGCTTTTCCGGTAAAACCGGTTACGGTCTAAGTTTAAATTATAATTTCTGATGAAAATTGCCCTTTTAGGATACGGGAAAATGGGAAAAACCATTGAACGTCTGGCGCAGCAACGTGGCCATGAAATTGTTTTCCGTATAAAAGATGATATTACCACTTACGACCTAAAAACAGCCGATGTAGCCATAGATTTTAGTATTCCGGATGCTGCTTTTAAAAACATCACACAGTGTTTTCAACAGCAAGTTCCGGTGATTTCGGGAACTACAGGATGGTTAGACAGGTATGACGAAGCCGTACAACTTTGTAAACAGCATAACGGGGCTTTTATTTACGCCTCTAACTTTAGTCTTGGAGTGAACCTGTTTTTCGAACTAAACAAGAAGCTTGCCCGAATGATGAAGGAGTTTCCGGAATATGCTGTAGCAATCGAAGAGATACATCACACCCAGAAACTCGACGCACCAAGTGGCACGGCAATTACTTTAGCCGAACAGATCATCGAGAATTCCAATAAAAGTGCCTGGAAGCTGGAAGGTGCAGGAGATGATGAAATTCCCGTGACCGCAAAAAGAATTGAGAATGTGCCGGGTACGCACAGAATCTCCTACAATTCTGCCGTAGACACGATAAATATTGAACATATTGCTCACTCCCGCGACGGGTTTGCCCTTGGTGCCATCGTGGCTGCAGAGTGGCTTCAAAACAAGAAAGGCGTGTATAACATGCAAGATGTTCTTTTCTAAAATGTAACATTAGCCTGGTATTGTATACTTATAACACAAATTACAACTCATGACAATCACACATTGGATCCTGTTTTTTCTTATCATCCAGCTCATCCACTTCCTTGGCACCTGGAAATTATACCAAAGAGCGGGTCGTAAGGCCTGGGAAGCCGCCGTTCCCGTCTACAATGCAGTGGTTCTTATGAAGATCATCAACAGACCCTGGTGGTGGGTCATACTTCTGTTTATCCCAATCGTGAATCTTATCATGTTCCCGGTAATTTGGGTGGAAACAATAAGAAGTTTTGGCAGGAATACTTCTTTAGAAACCTTTTTGGTGATTGTCACTCTCGGTTTCTATATCTACTACGTCAACTACGCAACCGATGCAAGATACATCGAAGACCGATCTTTACAACCGGGAAGTGCTGCCGGCGAATGGGTAAGCTCCATACTTTTTGCAGTTGTTGCAGCCACCATAGTGCACACTTATGTGATGCAGCCGTTTACCATTCCAACCTCTTCCCTGGAAAAAACGCTCCTGGTGGGAGACTACCTTTTTGTAAGCAAATTCCATTATGGAGCTAGAACCCCTATTACTTCAGTAGCTTTTCCCATGGTACACGATACCATTCCGGGCTTGGGAATAAAATCATACTTTAAAAATCCTCATATTCCATATTTCAGGATACCGGGTTTTCAGCATATTGAGCGTAACGATATAGTGGTTTTCAACTGGCCGGTAGATACAGTAAGGAAATTTAGAGATGCTTCCCAACTGCACTACGATAAGCCAATCGACAAAAAGTCCAATTACGTCAAAAGAGCAGTCGGTCTTCCGGGTGATTCGTTAGAGATCGTTGACGGTAAAGTTTTGGTAAACAATAAACCCCTTGACCTTCCGCAAAGGGCCAAACCGCAGTACTCTTATAG
>JBAVJE010000197.1:0-4976 GCA_049687615.1 Salinimicrobium sp.
ATATTTGTAATTAAATTGTAAGGCTCTGATTGTGAACATCTAAAAAATTTATATTAATTTTAACTTAATTACCCCCAGCAGGATTCAGTAACAAGACCTCTTCTGAGGCACTACCAACCGGTTTTCATGAAGAAAGGTAATTACATAATGGAGGAGCATATCCAGGGACTGCAACAGAGCTTGTCC
Organism: Salinimicrobium sp.; assembly: GCA_049687615.1. Taxonomy (GTDB): domain Bacteria; phylum Bacteroidota; class Bacteroidia; order Flavobacteriales; family Flavobacteriaceae; genus Salinimicrobium. Next base: position 187 of record JBAVJE010000197.1, read on the forward strand.
AACGGCATTTCTGGGTTTGGAAATCAGGATTTCTTACTGTTTATAACTTCACTGGACTCTTTATCTCTTAAAGCAACCAATTTTAAAAGTCGGAGATACTTCAAAAACAAGATCAATCCTCCAGCCAGTGAGGACTTTTTGGAACAAATCGTCCATCCCGAAGATTATAGCCTGCTGATTGAGGCACTTCAAAAATGTAATCATCTTGTCCCTTTTGAAGAAAATGAAATTTCTGTAAGACTGCGTTCACCCTTTGGCTACTGGAAAAAATACCTGTTTAGGAACAGACTTTATATTGGAAATGAACAGGAAAGTGAGAAATTGGTATTAAGTACTGCCCGGGCAGTAGATCCCTATAAAAACAGCTACCGAAAAAGTGTCTCTAATAACATGGAGACAGAAAAGTCACTACAGGAGAGCCTTAACAGATATCGAGTCCTGGTAAATTCTCTTGATGAAGGTTTCATGGTAATAGAGATGCTGTATGATCTTGAGGGGCGACCTATAGATTTCCTTTTTACTGAGATCAACCCTGCCCACCAGCGGCACACTCATCTTTCAAATCCTGTTGGGAGAACCATGAAAGAGTTTTTTCCAAAACATGAACAATACTGGTTTGAAAATTTTGGAAATGTGGTACGAACGGGAGAATCTATTCGCTTTGAGAACTTTTCTCATGCCACGCAAACCTGGCTTGACATGTTCGCATTCCCCTTTGGAAGTCAGAAAAGCAGAAAAGTCGCAGTCTTGTGCGCAGACATCACCGCAAGAAAACTTTCCGAAGAAAAACTACGGAAAGCAAATGAATTGCTCGAATATAAAGTTCAGAAAAGAACCCAGGAACTTGAAGAAAATCACGATTTATTACAGATGGTTTTCGATACCGTTAATCAGGGAATTTTTCTGTTGAAACCTTATTTTGGAGAAAATCTTGACATAATTGATTTCACCTATGTACGGGTGAATAAAAAGGTATCCCGCTATTACAGGAAGGACCAAATGGTGGGTAAAAGGTTCTTGAAACTTAACCCTCAGGCGACTTCCACGGGAGCTTTTGAAATCTTCAAACAAACTATGCTTACCGGAGAATCAAAAGATTTTGAAGTTTGTTTTGAAAGAAATGGCAAAAGCAACTGGTTTAGGATCACTACCAGACGACAAAGAGGGCTGCTGGTGAATTCACTTGAGAACATCACCCGTAGAAAACAGAGGGCTCAGAACCTCAAGGACAACATAAGGTTTAGAAAGCAACTCATCGAAACCTCTCCCGATACTATCATGATTTTTAACCTTTATGAGGAGAAGGTAAGGTTTGTCAACCGGAATTTTATTCAGGATCCCGAGATTACAAAACAGAAAATCGAAGGAATGTCACTTTGGGATATCATCCCATTGATTCACCCCCAGGATCGGAAAAAAGCCCTTCAATTTCATGAAAATATCATGAATGCAGGTGACAAAGCTATCTTAGAAATTGAATTCCGGCTTAGAGGGAAAAACAGGACATGGGTCTTCTATAATGCAAGAGCCAAGGTTTTTATGCGCAACAGCAAAGGAAATGTATATGAATACCTTGTGTTGTTGCGGAACGTGCAGGCACAAAAACATACCCAGCAGGCTTTAATCAACGCAGAAAAGTTGTCTATCAAGGGTGAGGTGGCCAGAACTCTGGCGCATGAACTACGGAATCCTTTAGCAAGTATTGGGATGTCTGCAGATATCCTCACCAAAAAAACACAGGGACCCGAAGATAAAATTTTAAGGAACTATATCGACATCATCAAACGTAGCACCTTCACCCTCAATAAACTTGTAACCGATCTTTTGACCGTCTCTAATTATTCCCCGGCGGTACTCGAAAAATGCTGCCTTGCCGAGGCTACCGACAAGGCCCTGGAACTTGCCCAAGACCGCATTTATCTTGCTGGAGTCACAGTTAAGAAGAATTACAAATCTCCCAAATATATACATGCCGATGAGGACAAATTAAAGATTGCGCTACTCAATATTATTGTCAACGCAAGCGAAGCGATGATGCCCGATGAAGGGGAACTCGTCCTAAGCATTAATAAAAAAGGAAACTCTTATATATTAAATATTACCGATAACGGTTGTGGAATGGATGAAGAACAGCTGGATAGGCTTTTTGAGTCCTTCTATACCCAAAAAGAAGGCGGTATGGGCGTTGGCTTAAGCTCTGTCAAAAATATCCTTGAAGAACACGAGGCCACGGTTAAGGTTACAAGTAAACCAAATTGTGGCACCACCTTTACGCTTAGCTTTCCCTGTTTTGAAGAACAGGAAGGAAAGTGAAAATTTTGTTTTATAAAACCGATTAATCCTTATCTTCGGCCAACCAAAATGGTATTATTACCTTTGTGAACCACCAAAAAGTTAAGCCGTAGTTGTATGGGAGTAATAGATTCCATAGGCAATCTGGTAATGAAAAACCGGATGCAGACTCTAGAATATTCTGTTAATCATCCTCATGACACACAGCAGGAGGTATTACAGCAATTGCTGGATACCGCTAAAGACACTGTCTTCGGAAAAAAGTTCGGTTTTAAAAACATCTCCAATTATGAACAATTCCGGCAGCAGGTCCCTTTGTCTGATTATGAAGATCTTTATCCATACATAGACCGACTTCTTAAAGGAGAGCAAAATATGCTGTGGCCTACCACGATAAAATGGTTTGCAAAATCTTCGGGTACTACAGGCGCAAAAAGTAAAATGATTCCTGTTTCTACTGAAGGTCTCGAACAGTGTCATTACCAGGGAGGCCGTGATATGCTTGCCCTGTACATTAATAACTATCCCGACGCCAAACTGTTTTCAGGAAAAAATCTTTCTATTGGCGGCAGCCAGGAAAATAATTTTTCCCAGAACAGCCAGTATTATACTGCAAATATTTCGGCGATCGTCATGAAAAACCTGCCGTTTTGGGCACAGTTTGGAAGAACTCCCGGCCTGGAAGTGACGATGATGAATAACTGGGAAGAAAAGATTAGAAAAATTGCCGAGATCACGACTCAGCAAAATGTGACCAGCCTTGCCGGCTCACCAATGTGGATGCTCTTATTGTTACAGCATATCATAAAGGAGCAAAAGATCAATTACATCCAGGAAATCTGGCCAACCCTGGAGGTCTTCTTCCATGGCTCAGTTTCATTTGCGCCATACCGTCCGCTTTTTGAGGAGCTGGACATGAATAAAAGCTTGAGGTATCTGGAGATCTTCAATGCCACCGAAGGTTTCTTTGCCCTGCAGGATCAAAAAGAAGATAATTCCCTGCTGCTCATGCTTAACTACGGAATTTTCTATGAGTTCATTCTGGAAAAAGAATTTTTGCAGGACAACCCACCGGTCATTCCCCTAAGCGAGGTTGAAACAGGAAAAAATTATTCAATGGTGATTAGCACCAATTCGGGTTTGTGGCGGTACAAAATAGGTGATACCATTAAATTCACCAGTACCAGCCCATACAGGTTTGTGATAAGCGGAAGGACAAAACATTGCATTAATGTATTTGGGGAAGATCTTTTTGTTGAACATGCCGAAAAAGCGCTTTCGGTCGCCTGTAAAAAAACAGGTTCTGTACTGCGAGATTTTACAGCCGCACCCTATTTCTATGACCGTCAAAAAAAGGGATATCACGAATGGCTTGTAGAGTTTGTGCATTCTCCCGAGGATCAGGAAAAATTCGGGCAAATTCTCGATGAAGAGCTGGGAAAATTAAACGATGACTACGCGGCAAAAAGAAAACATGATATCGCCATTGAAGCTCCTAAAGTTAGAGAATTGGCCTGTGGTACTTTCTACCAGTGGTTAAAAGGCAAGAACAAACTTGGTGGGCAACACAAAATTCCCAGACTTTCCAACAGCCGGGAATTTGTTGAAGAATTGCTGAATCTCGAGAAAAGTCTTTCTACAGAAGTTTAATTACTCTTTAAGTAAATCGTCAAGGTTTTTCCTGAAGTCGTCGGAGTTCCAGTTAGCCGCACCCGTTTTCTCAATCACAATTTCCCCTTTTTTGGAAATCACATAAGTGGTAGGCAGGCTGTTGGACTGTAATTTTTCAGGCCCCATCGAAAGCGGAAGGAAAACCGGAAAAGAATATCCCTTTTTATCCATGAAACGTTTCAGTTTTTCCGGTTCTTCGGAAGAAACGAAATAGAAATTCACTTTTTCACCATAATCTTCATACAACTTATGCAAAGAAGGCATTTCAGCAATACAGGGTGGACACCAGGTGGCCCAGAGGTTGACCAATATGACTTTCCCCTTGGATTGACTTAAATTCACTTCCTGTTCATCCTCAAGCCGAACCAGCTGCCAGTTGTAATTATCAAGACTTTCTCTTTTTCCTTCCGAAATTTCTGAAGGACTAAAAGCCAATAGCCGGTTTAACGACACCTGTATAGGTTTTCTCGTTTGCGGAATCAACATCAGCAAAATAAAGAGAATGAATAAAATATTGGACCAGTTTTTCTTTAAATACTCCATATACTATAAATAGGACTGTAAAAATAGCAATTCTATTTTAGTATCCTCAAAAAAGCCATTTTTGAGACCTCTTTATTTTTTGTTTTATACGTATCTTAAGCAAAAATTTTTTAAGTCTAATTTTTACAGGAATGAATAAAACAAAAAGAATTGGTTGCAGTTTGTTAACCGCTTTGGTTTTGGCGGGTTGCGGATCGGGCAATGAAGCCAGTACCACAGACAATACAACTGTTGTGAACCCAGAAGAACAAACAGTTATGAAAATTGATCTTTTAAAGGAATGG
>JBAVJE010000198.1:0-16565 GCA_049687615.1 Salinimicrobium sp.
TGTTCGTTACAGGCGGGGTTCACGGCAATGAACCCAGCGGTGTAAAAGCTCTGGAAAAGGTTTTTGCCGAACTTGAAAAAACAAAACCTGAGATCAATGGTAGGATCATTGGCCTGAGAGGCAATACGGCAGCTCTTAAAAAAGGGCAACGGTTTATAGATGAAGATCTCAACAGGACCTGGACCGAGGAAAATATTAAAAATTCTGATCCCGAAAGCCAGGAACAGCGGGAAATGCACGAGATCATCGAGGTACTTGAAAAATATCCCGAGAAGAACTTCAGCAAACGCTATTTTTTGGATTGTCATACCACCTCTTCAGCCAGCGCACCTTATATTTCGGTGCAGGAAGTTCACGATAACGACAGTTGGGCTCACAAATTTCCAACCTATATTGTTCGTGGATTTAGCGATATCGTCTACGGTGCAATTGATCATTATTTGAGCAGGACCGGCCTTACAGGCTTCGTTTTCGAAGCCGGACAACACACCAGTCCCGAATCTGTAGAAAACCACGAAGGCATGATCTGGCTGGCGCTCAACAAGGCTTGCGACCTTGATCTTGAAAAGATTAGCTGCTATCCTGATTGTGTGACTCGTTTTTCAGAAAAGAACGCACCCGATCAAAAAACATTTAAGATCATTTACCGGCACGAAATCCAAAAAGGGGACAATTTTAAAATGGAACCCGGTTATGAAAATTTTCAATCCATTAAGAAGGGAGAATTGCTGGCCGTAAGCAATGGAGAGAAAATAAAAAGTGAATGGGATGCTTTTATTTTTATGCCGCTATACCAGGCGCAGGGTAATGACGGTTTTTTTGTGATCCAGGAGACAACTTAAAAAACCCTTTTGAAAACAGAGATCATGAACTTTATGCTAATCATTTTACTGGTAAGCCTACTGATCATGATCTTGGGAGGTGTGGTAAAATTTCTGGAAAGCATCCTCCTTACAGAGCCAATGGTCTCAATGATTGTCGGGATTTTGCTGGGACCCCAGCTATTAAAGGTTGTTTCCCTCGGCAGCCCTGCCCATCAGCATGAGGTAATGAAAATCGCATGTGAATTCACCATTGCCATGGCCTTAATGGCCACGGCATTGAGAATTCCGCGGAAGTTTTATCAAAAGGATTTTATAACCCAATCCAACCTCATATTTTTTGGGATGTTGTTGATGTGGTTGAGCAGTGCACTAATCACTTATTTGGTTTTAGATCTCAGGTTTGCTGAAAGCCTCTTGATTGGAGCAATTATCACCCCCACAGATCCTGTTGCCGCCGCGACAATAATTACTGGAAAAAGGGCAAAGAAGTACCTTTCTCCCGCCGTGAGGAACAGCTTATCTTTTGAAGCCGGTGCCAATGATGGCCTGGCTTTTCCTTTTGTCATCCTTGCCATTTTTCTCATCAATGATTACTTCACCCTTCAAGAATGGTTTTTACAAACAATTTTGTATGAAACCGTCCTTTGCTCTGTGTTGGCCTTTATAGTGGGATATTCCTCGGGATATCTTCTTAACCTTGCCTACAAAAGGAAGCAAATGAAAAAGACCTCTATTCTTCCCTTTTCCCTGGCCCTTTCGTTTTTTCTGCTTGCCGGCCTCAATTATTTAGGAATGAACGGAATTGTAGGTGTTTTTGTTGGAGGACTGGCATTTGCTCATCACATTACGGCTAATGAAGCCTTAAAGGAGAAAGACGTGCAGGAAACTATGGCCAGGATCTTTACGATCCCGGTATTTTTCCTTTTCGGATTAATTCTACCGTGGCAGGAATGGCAACAAATGGGTTGGACCGCGACAATAATTATACTGCTAATCATCTTTTTGAGAAGAATTCCGGGCTTACTGGTTATTATGCCAATATTACCAAAGTTTAAAAAGAAGTTCGGTGAGATTCTCATTATGGGTTGGTTTGGACCGGTGGGGGTAGCCGCGCTTTATTACGCCATGCTTTCCCACGAAAAAACTTCTTTTGATAAGGCATGGATCATCACCAGCCTGGTCGTCTTTAGTTCTACCATAATCCACGGCCTATCGAGTGTACCTTTACAAACTCTTTACCACAAACACTTTCAAAAAGAAAAAAAGGAAACTTGAATTATTTTCCTGTTACCTCTCCATTCCTGCAATAGAACAAGTGTTTCACATAATGGCTTTTTTTAGCCTCTGTATTTTGCCCCAAAAAATGTATTTTCAAGATATTTTTCTGAAACAGTCCATATAAAAGACAATTTTACGTAGCTTTCTAAAAAAGCTTAAGAAGTAAAAAAAACTTCAGTAAAAATGACATTTTTTGAGCCGGTTCTTTCTAAATTAGAAAGCAATAAACAGGATTGCGTAAATTTTGGTTTTTAAAAAATAAAATTTATTTTTCATTGACAGGCAACATGACTTTAGTCATAAGTATTTGATCTTCTAATAATTAGTTTTGAGTAATCCAAAAGCCGAGAATCATGAAACAACCTTTAAAGAGACATGAAGCCCTTAAGCCTTTAAGCAAAGATCACCATCACGGTTTGCTATTGTGCTGGAAAATTAGAGTGGGTCGAAAAAAGGATATAGAAACCGAAAGAATCAAAGCTTATACAGATTTCTTTTTTGAATCACAGTTAAAGCCTCATTTCAAATTTGAGGAAGAAGAGATTTTTGGCCTCTTAGGAGACGAACATCCGCTGGTAAAAAGAGCAAAACACGAGCATACCAGACTTGAGCATCTCTTTAACAGCGATATATTTATTTCCCGCGCCCTGGTAGATATTGAAAAAGAACTGGACGCTCATATTCGGTTTGAGGAAAGGGTGCTTTTTACAGAGCTGCAGGCCGAAGCTTCAGAAGCTCAACTTGATAACCTGAAAAATAAAGAGGACGAGATTCAAACTCCCGATCCAGATCAATGGCACGATAAATTTTGGCTCAAGTCTACAACCAACGTTTCCGCTTGAAATAATAAAGCATTCCTACGATAAGTAGCAGCATAATAATCAACAGGATGGGATAGCTGTATCTGTACCCAAGCTCCGGCATGTATTTGAAGTTCATTCCATAGATCCCGGCCATAAACGTAAGCGGGATAAAAATTGAGGCCATGATGGTAAGTACTTTCATCACTTCGTTCATCTTATTATTGATGGTAGTGAGATACATATCCATAAGGCCCCAGGTCATTTCCCGGTAGATCTCGATATTTTCTGTAACCTGGTTCAAATGGTCATAAAGATCGCGTATGTAATTAAGCGTCTGTTCATGAATGATACCGCTGTTGATCTTTTCCATGCGGCTCACAACCTCTCTAAGAGGATAAACCGCCCGTCTTATACGAAGCATGGTACGCTTTAATTCCTGTATCTCAAAGGTGGTGTCATCATTGGGTTGAGCACTAAAAAGCTGTTCTTCCAGGTTTTCTATCCTGTCACTCATCTCCTCGATCACCACAAAATAATTGTCAACTATGGCGTCCAAAAGGGCGAAAACAAGATAGTCTGCTCCTCTACTCCTAATCCGTCCCTGAACGTTTTCCAACCGTTCCCTTACTCCATCGAAAACATCTCCTCCGGCTTCCTGAAAGCTCAGCACATAATTATGACCCAAAACAAAGCTGATATGCTCCTGTACCAGATTTCCCTCCTTTTCGAAGTATAGCATTTTAGCCACAATGAAGTAGTAATCTTTATACTCGTCAATTTTAGGCCTTTGGTTGGTATTGACAATATCTTCTATAATAAGCGGATGCAATCCATAATATTTACCCACTTTTTCGATCTCCAGGGTATTGCTAAGGCCGTCCAGGTTGATCCAGGTTACCCGGTCCTCTTTCTCGAATTTGAAAGCATCCTCAGGTTTTTTCGAAGTAAAACGTTCAAAATCATCAGCATTATAGTCGATGACTTCAAGAAAGGTTTCGGCTTTTTCCTTTCTTCCAACATAGGTCACAGTTCCCGGTGCCTGGTGTAAAGCTTTCGTGGATTTCGGTCTTTTAAGCAGGTACCTCTTACGTTTTGCCATAAGTGAGAAATTTCATTAAAAATAATGGTTTCAGGTAAAAGGTCGTCATAAAAATTAATTTTGATGTAGAACTTTCGCCCCCCGTGTTAATTTATGGCCGAAGATTGTTTCCTGCTCTTGCTTTGGTTTTCTTTGCGGTATGGTGGAAGAAGCACAACTTTTAGATACGCTTAAAGAATATTTTGGTTATGATGGTTTCCGGCCGCTGCAAAAGACGGTCATAAATTCCATTTTTGAGGGCCATGATAATCTGGTCATCATGCCTACAGGAGGCGGAAAATCGATTTGTTACCAGCTTCCCGCCATACTGCTTCCGGGAGTGACCCTGGTAATTTCTCCGCTTATCGCCCTTATGAAAGACCAGGTAGATGGGCTGCGAGCCAATGGAATTCCCGCTGCTTTCTTAAACAGCAGCCAGAACGAAAGCCAGCAACAGGAAATTTTTGACAGGATGGGTCGCAATGAGATCAAGCTCATTTATGTGGCACCCGAAAGTCTGCAATATATTGATGCCTTGTTTTCTTCAGGAAAAATAAGTCTCATCGCCATAGATGAGGCGCATTGCATCTCGAGTTGGGGACATGATTTTCGCCCCGCCTATACCCAGTTGGGATACCTCAGGAACCGCTACCCTTCTACTCCCATAATCGCTTTAACAGCTACTGCCGATAAAGCCACCCGAAAGGATATCTGTGATCAGTTAAATATTCCGGGAGCGAAAAAGCACATTGCCTCTTTTGATAGAAAGAATTTGAGTCTTGAGGTAAGGCCGGGGAATAAAAAATTCGAACAAATCTCTGCTTTTCTGAAGAACAGGAAGCAGGAAAGCGGGATCATCTACTGTTTAAGTCGAAAAAATACCGAAGAACTCGCTCAAAAACTTCAGCTGAAGAATTTTTCTGCGGAAGCCTATCATGCGGGTCTTTCTCATGAGGAACGCACCCGTATTCAGGAAGATTTCATCAACGATAGGACCCAAATCATCTGCGCGACGATCGCCTTTGGAATGGGTATCGACAAATCAAATGTTCGTTGGGTGATACATTATAACCTTCCGAAGAATTTGGAAGGCTATTACCAGGAAATAGGACGCGCAGGACGTGATGGCTTAGCCTCTTCCACCTTGCTCTTTCACAGCTATGCCGACGTTGTGCAGCTTCAGAAATTTGCTCAAAATTCCGGAAATGCCGAAGTGCAGCTGGCAAAACTTGAGCGCATGAAGCAGTATGCTGAAGCTTTAAGCTGCCGAAGAAAGCTTCTGCTAAGTTATTTTGGAGAGATCATCCCGGAAAACTGCGGCAATTGCGATGTTTGTAAAAATCCGCCCGAATTCTTCGACGGGACCGTGCTGGCGCAAAAGGCGCTTTCTACGATTGCGAGATTAAAGGAGGAAGAACCCATTTCTACGGTTATTGATGTGCTTCGGGGAGCCCAGAATTCCCATATTTTTGAGAAGGGATATCAAAACCTGAAATCTTTTGGTATTGCCCACGATATTTCCTGGAGAGACTGGCAGCAGTATCTTATACAATTAATCAACCAGGGCTATGTAGAAATAGCCTTTCATGACAAGAATAAGCTAAAGCTCAATCCACCCGCCAGAAATGTACTTTTTAAGAACCAAAAAGTGGAACTGGCCCTTGTTGTAAAAGAAGACCTCAAAAAACCTGTTGGTGTTTCAGAAAAACCTACGGAAAATACCCTTTTTGAAAGGTTACGAAAACTAAGGCTTTCCCTGGCACAGGAGGAGAATATCCCCGCCTACCTTATTTTCAACGATGCTACTCTAAAGGAAATAGAAAAGGAGCGGCCCATGACCGATGAGGAGTTTATGCAAATCAATGGTGTGGGCCGGCAGAAAATGCAGAACTACGGTTACAGGTTCATCAAAGAGATCATTAGTTTCAGTAAAGAAAAAAAGGGAAAAAAGAGCAGAAAAAAAGGTAATACCTACAATCTCACTTTTGAACTTTACCAGGAAGGACTGAGTCCTGAGGAGATTTCTCAAAAAAGAAAACTGGCGCTGCCAACCGTATTTTCGCACCTTGCAAAATTATACGACATGGGAAAAGAGGTTGATCTGCACCGGTTCATCTCTTCCGCAGACCTTGAGGCCGTAAAAAAGGCAAAAACCGAATTAGACAATCCTAAGACCTTGAAGTCTTATTTTGAACATTTCCAGGAAGCCATAGATTATGGCAGTATCCGGCTTGCGCTCACTATACTTGAAAAAGAAGGAAACAACTAAGCCCTGGTTTAAGAAAAATCGATCTTGTTTAGAATGAGCCCGCTACCGGGGGCGATGTAATTCATTAACATAGAAACCTCTGGCGAGAGGCTTTTTTCAAGCTCTTCTAAAGATAGCTCTCCTCTGCCCACGAGCACAAGACTCCCCATCATCAGCCTGATCTGGTTTCGCAAAAACCCGGCGGCTCGCACTTTTAGCACATAGGTTTTATCCGGACAAAAGCTGGCCGTTATCTCCTTATTAATGCTTATCTCACAAGTCTCTATCTCGCGCTCAAGAATGGTATGAGCCGATGGTTTTGTGCAAAAATTATGAAAGGAATGTTTTCCTTCAAAGATTTTTGCTGCTGCCATCATGAGCTCAATATCCAAGGGTTCCAGGAAAGTCGCGAGCAGCGGAGCGGCAAAAGGATGACTTTTCTTTCCGTAGGAAAAGAGGTACAAATATTCCTTTTGTTTTGGATGCTGAATGATATTAAACTTTTCATCGACTTCCTTGATGCTTAAGGCGCGAATATCGGGCGGCAAGTTCTTGTTGAAAAGCACCAGGAAGTCGGCCATATTCTCCAATGGTTCATGATCAATGAACAACTCAAAAGCGGCTTCATGAGCAGATACCATGGCATCTGTCCTGCTGGAGCCAAGAATTTTAAAACGTCTGTCTTCCAGTACAAATTTAAGGGTCTTTTTAACCAGGCCTTCCACGGTTTTCAGGCCGGGCTGCACTTGCCATCCATGAAGCCGGTAGCCCAGGTATTGGATCTCCAGGAGGTAATAAAAACGTTGTTTTTGCAAAAGGTTGGGTTTTTATCAAAATTAGAACCTTTTGACCTATTAGCTAAAAATTAAACAGTATTTCTTTATTTCATACCCTATACGCTTATGCTTTAACTTTTACTTAGATAAAATGCTTTCCCGGTTTTGTATCTTCACTTTAACCCAAAGTGCAAAAAATGGCCAGCGCTAAGAAAATCCTCATATATACTTCCGTCTCTGTCATTTTCTTATACTTTTTTTTCCTGGGACTTGCAGAAGCGAAAAGTTTTCTTGCACCCCTTACTACGGCCGCTGTCCTGGCCATACTGGTTTTGCCGTTAAACCGAAAGATGGAGAAGAGTTTTCTCAATAGGCCGGCGGCTTCAATGATCAATACTATTTTCCTTTTATTGATCTCCCTGGGCTTTTTTGCCCTCATTTCAATGCAGATCAAAAACCTTGTTGATGATTGGCCTAAGATCGAAGAGACCATGTACCCAAAAGTGGAGGAATTGAAAGAATTTGTTTTTGAACATACCCCCGTTAGTCAGGCCGATATTGACGAGGCTTCTTCCGGGAAACCGCTGTTCGGGATAGGTTCCAGCCCGGGTAAAGCCATGTCTTTTTTTAATTCGGTCATGGGTTTCTTCGGAAATTACCTGCTCACCTTCGTTTACATCTTTTTTATTCTTAATTACAGGCGGCACTTTATGAAATTCCTGTTGATGCTTTTTCCCGACGAAAGACGAAAAAAAATCGGGAAGATCGTAACGCAATCGGCAAAGGTGGTACAACAATATTTACTGGGAAGGCTTCTGCTCATTGGTTTTCTTAGCATTGCATATGGTATTGGACTTGGCTTTACAGGGGTCAACAACTTTATCCTGGTAAGTGTAATTTCGGCCATCCTAAGTATTATTCCCTATTTGGGCAATGTTATTGGGTTTATGATGGCTATGACCTTTGGTTATCTCACATCGGGAGAGGCGGGAATGTTGATTGGAATTTCGGCCACTTTTTTCATTGGGCAATTTATTGAAAGTTATATTTTGACGCCCTATGTTGTAGGTGACAAGGTGGACCTCCACCCTTTCCTGGTAATTTTGGTGGTCATCATTGGCAACATGGTTTGGGGTATCCTGGGAATGCTCCTGGCTATTCCATTGATCGCTGTTCTCAATGTCTCCCTGGTCAATATCAAGCCGCTCAAGCCATTAGGTTATCTTTTAAGCAAGGAGGACAAGGATGTATAACCATCAAAAAAGGCTTAAGGATCAATTCACCGGATTTTTAAGAACGCCTCAAATCTGGTCCAAAAATGACATTTTTGAGTATGATCTTTTTGAACTTGCTAAATCTGTTCCTTCTGAAATCACTTCGGAAGAAATAGCGCCTCTACCCACAGGCGTTCTTGGAAAGCGAATGGAATATTTTTTCCGAATTTATATTGACCGGTATTCTGAAGAGGAAATATTGGCCTGCAACGAACAGATCTTCCGGGAAAAACAAACCATTGGGGAGCTGGACTTTCTTCTGAAACACTCAACAACCAAAAAAATTACGCACGTTGAGCTGGTTTATAAATTTTACCTGTACGATCCCGATTTGGCATCAGAAGAAATGCGTTGGATAGGTCCCAACAGAAAAGACAAACTTGCCAGAAAACTTACAAAACTCAGGCAAAAGCAATTTCCGCTTTTACATCACCATTTGACGGCAAAACTATTGTCTGGTCTCAATATTTCGGCAAAAGAGATCTCCCAAAAAGTGTGTTTTAAGGCTTGCTTGTTCGTACCTCTTGGAATGGAGCAGAAAAATTTTCAAAATATTAATCCTGATGCGATTCTTGGATTTTGGATAAGATCTGAAAAATTTACAGCCGCTCAATTTGGCAATGCGCTTTTTAACTGCCCTGAGAAACAGGATTGGCCCGTCTTTCCTGAAGATAATACCTCCTGGGCCAATTTTGAAAACATAAAGACCGAAGTTGACGAAATGCTGCAACATGAGAGATCGCCGCTGGTGTGGATGAAGTTGCCAAACGGGCAGTTTAGACGGTTTTTCGTAGTGTGGTGGTAATCGGCCTTAGGAGAAAATTAACGGCAAATACCGCCCTAATTAAGGAAAAATTATGACCTGCCGGTTGCTTTCACTTTTGTAAATAGTGGCAAAGTGAGTACCTTATCTTTTAGAAATAACCAGGAAAAGTGGCATTTTTCAATGCTTATAAAAACACTCTTTCCATAAAAAATTAGTAGATCATGCCAATTTTAACAAAGGAAGAATTTCATGAATTAGCAAAATTTGAAGGTGATCCCTGCATTTCCATCTTTATACCTACAGAACGTGCCGGAAAAGACGTGCTCAATGAAAAGGACCGAATTCATTTGAAGAGTTTATGGAAGAAGGCCAATGAAAAGCTGAAGAATACAGGGCTTAGTCAGGACAAGATAGATAAAATGGGAAAACCTGTAGTTGATCTTTTGGAAGACACCACCTTTTGGCGACATCAATCAGACGGTCTTGCCATTTTTGTTGCCGACGGATTTTTTAAGAAATTTACGCTTCCAGTTTATTTTGAAGCCTTTACTTATGTTTCAGATCATTTTTACCTGAAACCTTTGGTACCTATGTTTTCCGGAAATTCCAGGTTTTACATGCTTGCCCTGCAAATGGATCGGGTACAGTTATATGAGGGTACCCAGTACAGTGTGGGAGAAGTTTACGTGGATGATCTCACTCCATCGAGACTGGAAGATCGCGTAGGTTATGACTACGAGCAAAAATCGTTACAACACTCCACAAAGAACCAGACTACCGGTACAACCGAAGTTCATGGTCATGGAGCTGCTGAAAGGGATCGGAAAAATGAATTTTTAAGATTCTTTCAGGCAGTTGACAAGGGTTTGTCAAGAGTAATAAAAGATGATAAAGTCCCGTTGGTGGTGGCTTGCCAGGATTACCTGTTCCCAATTTACCAGGAGGCGAACAGCTATAAGCATCTCTACACCAGGTCGATTCCCGGGAACCCACAGGATTATGAGGACATGCTGGACCTACACTCAGCCGCTCTTGAGCTACTCAAGCCATACTTCGATACAGAAAAAGATGAAAAGGTAAAGGAGTTTCAGGATATGAACCCTTCGCGCACTTCATCTATGGTTACAGAGATTTTGCCGGCCATATATGAAGGTAAGGTAGATACCTTATTTGTTCAAAACCGTGAAGATATCTGGGGAAAATATAATGAAACAATGGCCTCTGTAGAAGTTGAGGAAGAACAAAATTCAGAGAATGTTTCTCTTATGAACCTGGCGGCTGTTAAGGTGCTGGAACAGGGCGGACATGTTTATCTCATAGAAGAGCAATTCATGCCTGACAAAAGTTCAAAAATGAATGCAGTTTTTCGCTACTAATAGGTAATAAAAAACTTTTGGTAAATATAAATTGCCCCCAAAAAGCAATCTGACTTTTTGGGGGCAATTTTATGAATAATGAGCAACCTTTCCAATGACATCTTTGTAGAAAGTCCTGATTTTTTCAAAATCCTGTTCCCTGTCTTCAGAAGGATATAATGGTCCTGACACCTTGACTCTCTTTTTCCCGAAGTCAAAGGCTATCATAACAATTGGAACCTGAGCAAGCTTTGCTATATAATAGAAACCGGTTTTCCAGTCCTTCACTTTTTTACGGGTACCTTCGGGGGCGAGCGCCAGACGTAATTCTTCTTTGCCTTTAAAAGAGGCGGCAATAGCTTCCACCTTATTTTGTCCCGGTGTCCTGTCCAAAGACGTACCACCCATCCATTTGAAATACCATCCAAAAGGGGGTTTAAAAAGTTCTTTTTTTCCCAGGAACTTAATCTCTACGCCAAGTATCCTGCGCACCATTAAGCCGAGGTAAAAATCATGCCAGCTGGTGTGAGGCATCACGATCACCACACTTTTTTTAACTCCTTTGGGCCAGCTGCCTGTCATCTTCCACCCCATGATCTCAAAGTAAATGAATCTAACCAGCCAGTTCACTCTCCCTGTTACTCTTGGTGATTTCTCCGCTTCTTCTTTTTCTTTCTTCATAAAGTAGGGCTAATTCCCTGCTGGTTTGCCCTTTTACAGAGGTGTTTTCTTCGGCTCGTCTAATAAGATAAGGTACAACTTCCCGTACAGGACCAAACGGAACAAGTTTAGCTACGTTGTATCCTGCCTCGGCCAAATTATAACTTATGTGTTCACTCATTCCGAAGAGCTGGGAAAACCAAACGCGCTCATCATTAATTTCTATTCCTTTATCTTCCATCACCTGGAGGGCGAGATAATTACTCATTTCATTATGGGTGCCAATGAATAAGTGAATATCGTCGATATGAGCAAGGCAATACGTTAAAACCCCGTTGAAATTGACATCGGTGGCTTCTTTGTTCTCACAAATTGGAGAAACATATCCCATCTTCGTAGCCCTTTCATTCTCTTTCTCGAAATAGGCACCGCGAACAATCTTGGCACCAACGATAAAGCCCTGTTCCTTTGCACGGCCATGAAGGTCCTTGATATATTGCATTCGGTCCCATCTGTAACACTGCAAGGTGTTGAAAATAATTGCTTTTTCGCGGTTATACTTGAACATCATTTCTTCCATAAGCATATCGGCCGCCTCCTGCATCCAACTTTCTTCAGCATCGGCCAGCAGTTTTACACCGCTTTTATAGGCAACTTCGCAAATATCGTTCACCCTGTTCTTTACACGCTGCCATTCCTCCTCCTCTTCCAGAGTGAGATTTGCATTGGCTGAAACCTTTTGCCATATTTCAAAACGACCTATACCGGTGGGTTTAAAAACCGCAAAAGGAAGTTCCTCCCTGTTGGAGTTAAACTTGACGATATTGATCTTACGTTCAATCGCCTTTTCGAACTCGCTTTCTTTCTCCTTGCCTTCTACCGAATAATCAAGTATGCTGTGAAGGTTTTTAGCATACATTTTTTCAACGGTAGGAAGACAATCTTTTTCTGTAACTCCCCCACAAAACTGGTTGAAGACAGTCTTTTTAATAAGGCCTTCCACAGGCAGATGAACAGACAGGGCCATATTGGTCATTGTACTTCCAATCTTAACCATAGTAGGGCGGTCAATCATCTCAAAAAGTAAGATCGCACGGTTCAATTCTGAATCGCTCTTAAGCCTAAAAGCGATCTCAGTATCATTAAAGATTTTATCTGTGATCATTAAAGTAAATTAAGTACAACAAATATAATTAAAGGGCGTGGTTTTTATTCATATTTCTCCTTATTTTCGGCCTTCTAACGTACAATTTTTTCAATTTCAAAATGCACGACTCTCCTACTGAATCTCAGGTATTTTTCAACGAAAAAGGATTTTCCCGCCTGGAGCTTTTCCTTGAAGAAAATTCTTTTTCGAATCTATTCATACTAACCGATGTTAACACGAATAAATACTGCCTTTCTTCCTTCCTTCAGAAGCTTAAAACCGAACTTACCATTGAGGTTATAGAAATGGAAGCAGGAGAAGAAAACAAAACACTAGAGACCTGCAACGGGATTTGGAATGTGCTTTCTGAACTTGGTGGAGATCGAAAAAGCCTTTTAATAAGTCTTGGCGGAGGGGTAGTCACAGATCTTGGCGGGTTTGTTGCCTCCACCTTCAAAAGAGGCATTTCTTTTATTCATTTTCCCACCACCCTTTTAGCCATGGTTGATGCCGCTGTAGGCGGAAAGAATGGCGTAAATCTTGGAAGCCTGAAAAATCAGGTTGGGGTTATTAAGAAACCCGATCTTGTAATAGCCGATACTTCTTTCCTGAAAACCTTACCTGCGAATGAAATGCGCAGCGGCCTGGCAGAAATGCTTAAACACGGCCTTATTCAGAACAGAGCTTACTGGCAAAAGTTACAACAGTTAGCCAAATTAAGCCTTGAAGACCTGGACAGCCTTATTTTAGAATCGGTTGAAATAAAAGAAAATATAGTGAGGCAGGATCCCGAAGAGAAAAATCTTCGGAAAAGTCTGAATTTTGGTCACACTTTAGGACATGCTATAGAGTCTTACTTCCTTGAAACACCAGACAAAACTAAACTGCTTCACGGCGAAGCCGTAGCTGCTGGAATGGTCCTGGCGGCATATCTTTCAGCCGAAGAAGAGAATTTTCCGAAGAAGGACCTGGAAGAGATCAAAAAAACGATTGACGGATTGTATGGTCGTGTAGCCTTTAGCAGGGAGGATCAGGAAAAAATTATTGATTTGCTGAAATTTGATAAAAAAAATGAGAGAGGAAAAATAAATTTTGTTCTTTTGCGGGAAATTGGAAAACCTGTAATAGACCGACAGGTGACTAATGAAATAATATATCAGGCGTTTGACTATTATCTTGATTAACAATTAAATACCTGCATAATTATGAGTACAGCGAACAAAATTTTAAATATTTTAACGTCAGCTGTAAATTGAATTGCTATTTTCGCTTACAAGCTTGAACAAAGAAATGCCTATGAAACGAGTCATTGTTGATTATAAAAAACTTACCCCCGAAATACTGGGCTTACTGGTTGAAAAATATCCTGATGGATATGATGATGACCAGATCATCTCTTTCAAGAATGCCAGAAATGAGACTGTTGATGCCGTTGAAGTGCGTACTGAGGACAGTATATACCTTGTAAAGGTTAGCACCCGCCTGGAAAACAGTATGGCCAATTTTGATGAGGATGATTATGATGATTCAGACTTTAACGAACCTATTGTAGAAATTCCGGAGAAGACAGAAGATGAGTCCGAAGATGATATCCAAAATGAGGAAGAGGAATAAATAATGAGGAAGAGGAATAAATAATGTCGGTTTAAATAAAAAAGGAACCTGGACCAGGTTCCTTTTTTATTTAAAATCAAATTATACTTTTTTAAGCGTGTTGCTCCTCGTGCTTTCCTTCTTTGATCTCTTCGATCAATTTAGAACAAAAAGCAGGTAGATCTTTTGGATTTCGGCTGGTAACCAGTCCTTCGTCTACCACCACTTCTTCATCAACCCATTTTGCACCTGCATTTATAAGATCATCTTTTATGGTATGATAGGAAGTCATTGTTCTTCCTTTTACCACTCCTGCACTTATCATGGTCCATGGACCGTGGC
Source organism: Salinimicrobium sp. (assembly GCA_049687615.1). GTDB lineage: Bacteria > Bacteroidota > Bacteroidia > Flavobacteriales > Flavobacteriaceae > Salinimicrobium. The sequence continues at coordinate 14,145 of JBAVJE010000198.1, forward strand.
AAATGGAGGCAACAGGTTTCTTTTGCTCAAAGAAATCACGGGTGAATTTTTGAACATCTTTGTTGGTCCTAAGGTTGTCGGGATTCATAACTCCGCCCGGTAATACAAGGGCATTATAATCTTTGGCAGAAACCTCACTTACTTTTTTGTCTACTTGATATTCTTTAGACCAGTTCCCCTCATCCCAGGCTTTTATTTTTCCGCTTTCAAGACTCACAATGTCCACATCAAATCCTTCTTTTTCCATCGCTTCTTTGGGGGCAGTTAATTCACTTTCTTCAAACCCATTAGTAGCCAGAATTGCAATTCTCTTTTTCATATCTTCATCTTTTAAGGTTAATAATTATTTCTATAAAAGATAAGCAGAAATGAGGCTTCAAACTGCTAAAGTCCTTTTAAAACTGGGGGCCGAAGCGTTAAAACACAATTAATTGTTGTCCTTCTTTTTAGGATCCTCTTTATCTGTGTGTGACTGGAGGGTGTCCAGCAATCTTTTCTCATCTATGATTTGCCCTTTCTTCTTTTCCAGTTTCTCAAGTTCCTGGTAAATAGCCGGTTCGGCGTACTCATTGGGCTCCACTTTTTCCTTTTTGTGCAGCGCGTAATTTTTGGTGAATTCGGCTCCAAAGAATAGAATAAGGCAGGTATAATAGACCCAAAGGAGGATAAGAACAACAGAAGATGCCCCCCCGTATACTGAGCCCGGATTGCTTTTTCCGAAGTAAAAACCAATAATAAATTCAGCAATAAGAAAAAGACAGGTAGTAAGCATGGCGCCGAGATAAGTGGTTTTCCACCTGAGCTTAACATCGGGAAGCCATTTAAAAATAGCTGCAAAAAGAGAGGTAATGATAATGAAAGAGAGCAGAAAATTGACAAGTTGAAGCATAAAGGCAGTAATTACCGGGGCAATTCTCGCCAGGTAATCGTTTATAGCGGAAAGCACTGCTGAAATGATGAGCGAAATCAACATTAATAGGCCAAGTACAAACACCATTCCCAAAGAAATCATCCTGTTGATGATGATCCTCTTGACCGTATTCTGTTTTGCGGCGACGTTCCAGATATTGTTCATCGCCGCCTTAAGTTGAAAAAAGACTCCGGTGGCACCAAAAATCAGAAAGGCGACTCCAAAAATCACAGCCCAGGTAGAGCTTTGATTTAGCGCCGCATTTGCGATCATGCCCTGGATGGCCTTTGCAGATTCCTCTCCTATAAATTCCTGGATCTGTGTGGTTATCCTTCCCTGCACCGCTTCCCTGCCGAAGAAATAGCCGGCTACGGTCACGACAATAATTAGCAATGATGGCAGAGAGAATAACGCGTAATAAGCGATTGTAGCGCTTCTGGCCCAGGGGTCATTCCTGTTCCAGCTAAAATAAGATTGCTTTATAAGGCTCCAAAAAGTGAACAACTTTCGCTTTACAACAAACATATCATGAATTTGATCTGAATGTATAAAAAAACCCCTTAAAACATAGAAGTCCAAGGGGTTTTTAATAGGATTTTAGTAAACTACAGATTCTCAAAAATCGAATGCATCAAGCGTTTTTTATCATTGATACTTTCTTCTAGAGAAATCATTGTTTCTGTTCTGTACACCCCGTCAATATCATCAAGTTTAAAGATGATTTCTTTAGCGTGCTGGGTATTTTGCGCTCTTATCTTACAAAAAACATTGAATTTGCCGGTAGTAACGTGAGCCACAGTTACAAATGGAATTTCATTAATTCTTTCCAGAACAAATTTTGTTTGGGAAGTATTCTGAAGAAAAACTCCAACGTAGGCGATAAACGCGTATCCGAGCTTCTCGTAGTTAAGGGTAAGGGAAGATCCTAAAATAATTCCCGCCTCTTCCATTTTCTTTACCCTAACGTGTACCGTACCAGCCGAAATCATCAATTTCTTGGCAATATCGGTAAAAGGAGTCCTGGTATTGTCAATAAGCATATTAAGGATCTGGTGGTCTGTCTCATCTAATCTAAACTTTGCCATATCTATTTTTTTTCAATTCTCATATTTTAAACGAACTACAAAATTACCACAAAAGTATTATATAATACACAAAATTAATGGATTTTCCTGAGATTATATTGATAACTTCTCTTTTTTTAACAGAATAGATTGGACTATATCGTTTTCGTTAATACTTTTTCCTTCAGCGTTTAAGACCTCCTCACCCCCACAGGCTATTTCCTTATGTCCATAAGAAGGAAGCTTGGGCTGCATTACCTGCACCACCGGAATAAAATGTATTTCGCCCGACATCATCTTTTCCTGAAATTGGATACCCACATCGGTCAACTCACCACATATTTTAGCGTTTCTTAGAACAACATCGAAGAATTTTTTTTCATTAAGCGGGATAGTTTCATAATTTTCAAGACTAAAGCCGAAAAAATCACCGTTCGAAATAAAATG
>JBAVJE010000199.1:0-2364 GCA_049687615.1 Salinimicrobium sp.
CATGTAGAGATGCTGGGGCTAAAGAATTCAAAAATATTGATCAAAACTTCTCCGGGCTCAGCTTCAGAAACCACTAAGGATACCGCAGCCACGGCAACACCATTTGAATGGCCCGGGTGGAAAGTAAAGGTAGACAGGATATCACTTCTCCGGGATAAGATCCAATATATTAATGGGAATGTTAAACCTAAGGAAGGGGTGTTTGATCCCAACGCTATTGCTTTGAGTGAGCTCACATTGGAAGCCGGAGATATTGGTATGCGACCCGGTTCTGCCAAAGCAAAGATCGAAAAGATGATGTTCAGGGAAATTTCAGGAATAGACCTGAATGAATCAAACTTTAACCTTGCCGTGACCGATGAATTTATGAAGCTCGACGAACTGCTGCTGCAGTTAAATGGCAACAGCCTTCGTGGAAATGCAAGTGTAGCCTATGAATCGCTTGCCCAATTTATGGAACAACCCGAAAAAGCACAGGTTAATGTGAGTATTCCGCAGTTTAACCTGAACCTTTCAAATCTTTATCTTTTCCAACCGAACCTTAAACAGAATGAATACTTTGCATCCCTCGCAAAAAAGCCACTTTACGGAAGCCTTTCAGCTGAAGGAAAACTTTCTGAAGTTGAAATTAAGAATGCGAATATAAATTGGGGAAGTAACACCAGCTTGTCTGCTGTAGGAACCGTTTTTAATGCTTCAGATCCCGAAAGCCTTAAATTTGATTTTCCCCGCATCAACTTTACCTCTCAAAAAGGGGATATTCAGCAGTTCATTGCCGAACAGGACCTGGGCATTCAGCTGCCGCGAAATCTAAGTTTAACAGGTAGCATATCGGGTGCTCCTGAAGATATACGTGTTGATGCCGTCTTAAATTCTTCCGCAGGACAACTCTCAGTAAATGGTAAATTTATGAGTTCTCCTCAACTTGTATTTGAAGCCGAAATAGAAGCTACAAAGCTGGACGTTGGAAACCTCCTCCAGAACAAAGCCCTTGGGCCGGTTAGTCTTTCTCTAACTGCATCGGGAGAAGGAAAAGATATAAACGCTCTCGATGCCGTAGTGACGGGAAATGTGAGCAGTCTAACTTATAAAAATTACACCTATGAAGGTATAGATCTTTATGCCGAACTGGAAAATGGGGAAGGTTTTGCCAATGTAGATTTTAAAGACAATAACCTCAATCTGGAACTGGAAAGTTTTGTCGAACTGGATTCTGTAGCTCCAAAAATAGCACTTCAGCTTAATATTATTGGAGCCGATTTGCAGGCACTGGGAATTTCAGACCGTGGGATTGCCGCGGCCCTTGACTTAAAAGCCACTTTTGAAGGGAATGCAGAAAGCTACAATGTTACCGCCAACCTTACCGACGGCGTCGCGGTATACAATAAGGAAACCTACTTGCTGGGGGATCTTGATATACTTGCCCATGTGCGGCCTGATACCACTTCTCTTGATATTCAAAACCGAATGCTTAACCTTAGGTTGAGCTCTAATGCCGACCCGGCGGAATTCTTTAATGCCCTCAACCGGCATTATGAAAGCTATTTCTCTGAAGTTAGTACCACAGATACTTTACAAAAGCCGGTAAATATCGAAATGCGTGCAGATGTAAGTCCGGCTCCCATCCTGGAAGAAGTATTCTTTCCACAGCTGGAGGAGATGGATACCATACATGTTGCGGTCGATTTCGACGAAAAACAGAAAAATCTAAAAGCCAGTGTTAATTTGCCCTTTTTGAAATATTACGGTGCATCTGTTGACAGTCTCGATCTCACGCTTAACTCAAATGTGGAAAAGCTCAATTTCGACCTTGGCTTGAGAAGCGTTGATATCGGTCCCCTTGCCATTAAACAAACAGATATTAGCGGTAGCCTTGAAGATAAGCAGTTGTTGTTGGATTTTGCTTCTAAGTATGATGATGAACCCCTGGTCAATGTGCAGTCCACGATCAGTAAAACTGATGGCGTGATCCATGTTCATGTCTCCCCCGAAGGCTTGGTTCTAAATTCTAAGGAATGGAACATCGCCGGGGATAATGAAGTCGTTTTAAAAGATACTTCCTGGGAATTCAACAATTTCAGGTTGACCAGGAATGATCAATCTATGCGGGTAGCGAACGATCTTTCTGGAGTTTCGGGAGAACATATTGGTGTGCATTTCGAGAACTTTAACCTGGCGGCATTACTTTCTTACTTTAATCCCGAAGATGTACTGGCATCGGGAACTATGAACGGTAATGTTATAGTTAAAGATCCTTTTGGAAGTACCGGTTTGCTTGCCGATCTTGACGTAAGGGAATTTTCTGTAATGGATGTGCTATTGGGCCGGTTAAAACTTGATGCCGAAGCCATAGGTCGCGACCGC
>JBAVJE010000200.1:0-2333 GCA_049687615.1 Salinimicrobium sp.
AATTTTATTCCGAAGAAATCATGTACCTCCCGCTCGTGGAAATTGGCGGTAGCCCAGAGATCCTCTACGGTGTCAAAAATGGGATTTTCGCGATCTGTCGTTTGAACCTTCACCACTACAATATGACGGTAAATGGTAGACTCCAGGTGATAAACCACGCCTAATTCTTTTCCGTAATCAACGCCACTAAGGCAGAACAGGTAATCAAATTGCGTTTTTTCGTCCTCTTTAAGTCTTCGCATTAGGTCATGGAGCAGCTCAGGGGCTACAATAATATTCAGGAACTGGGATCCTTCTTCAGAAAACTGAAGGTCTTCGGTCTCGGGAAACCAGTTAGAAATAACCTTTTTTAAAGCTTCGTTATCCATTATCTTCGGATTAAAGTCCTTCATCAAATCCTTCAATAGGATTCTTTTTGGTACTACTTTTTTCGTTCATGATCTTCTTCTGCAGCATAAGCATTCCTTCCAGAAGCGCCTCGGGTCTTGGAGGACATCCTGGTACATAAACATCTACCGGGATGACGTGATCTGCTCCTTTTACTACGGAATAAGAGTTGTAGAAAAATGGTCCCCCTGAAATTGCACAGGCACCCATGGCGATCACATACTTAGGTTCGGCCATTTGATCGTAAAGCCTTCTAAGTACCGGAGCCATTTTATTGGTAATGGTTCCTGCGATGATAATGAGGTCTGCCTGTCGGGGGGAAGGCCTTGCGACCTCAAAACCAAAGCGTGAGTAATCATGACGGGCTGCTCCTGTTTGCATCATTTCAATAGCACAACAACTTGTACCAAAATAAAGTGACCACAGTGAATTTGAACGTCCCCAATTAATGATCTTATCCAGAGAGGTGACGATGATATTCGCCCCGTTCTCTGCCGGAATTACCTTTCCGGGGAAATCTTCCGGTACCTGTCCTGGTTTTCCAGGCTCATTTGATTTTGTTATTCCCATTTTAAAGCTCCTTTTTTCCATGCATATGCTAATCCTAAACCAAGAATGACCATAAAGATGATAATCTCAATAAAGGCCAGCGATCCCACATCACCAAAGACGACAGCCCAGGGCACTAAAAACGCTACCTCTACATCAAAAATGAGAAAGAGAATAGCGAAGAGATAATAACCTACCTTGAACTGTACCCAGGTGGGGCCAATCGTTTTCATCCCGCTTTCATAAGGCTCACGCTTATCTGTATTATCAGATTTTGGAGAGATAAGATTCGAGATGAAATTGGCGCCGGCAACCAAGACAATCCCGGCGATTAAAAAGACAATGATTGCTTCTGAACCCATTTTTTTACAGTCTTAATTTGTTAACAAAATTAACAGTCTGGTTCCATCTAAATACTGATGAAAATCAGCTATTGCCTATTTAACTTCATAAGTTTCTCCTGAGAAAAATAGGTCATCTGTTTTCTTGAATTTGGATGTGGCCTTAATCTGCTCAGTTAGATCATTTTCGCGCTCCTCAAGGGTAACATCATCAAAACTTCTAATGATTCCGGTGACCAATGGATATTCCAAACGAATGAGCATTTGGTGCATCGTTGGGTCTTGTTCCTTGGCATCATGAATCAAAATATCCTCTTCAGAAATGCCATTTTCACCTATTGTTACCACCTCAAGCTTTAAGCCGTTAAGCACTACTCCCTTGTTCCTTTCTTTTCCGAAGATCATGGGTTGGCCATGTTCTACAAAAAGCTGCTGGTCTTCGCGAACGTTCTTATCTGTATATTTTACATAGCAGCCGTCATTGAAGATCACACAGTTTTGCAATACTTCTACCAGAGAGGTGCCTTTAAATTTTTCAGCTTCAATAAAGATATTGGTCATTTCCTTAGGAGAGTTTCCGCCAATTCTGGCAAAGAAACGGGCGCGTGCCCCAACAGCGAGTTCTCCAGGTGAGAAAGGAGGTTGTGTGTTTCCAAAAGGAGAAGATTTAGTTTTCTGGCCCACCAGAGAGGTAGGAGAGAATTGTCCTTTAGTGAGTCCGTAGATCTCATTATTAAAAAGAATGATATTGAGGTCAATATTTCTTCTTAGTACATGAATAAAGTGATTTCCTCCAATGGCCATACTATCCCCGTCACCGGTGATTACCCAAACGCTAAGATCTGGATTAGCGAGTTTAACTCCTGAGGCGATTGCCGGAGCCCTTCCGTGGATCCCATGCATCCCGTAAGTTCCCATATAATAGGGGAAGCGGGAGGAACATCCTATTCCGGAGATAAACACTACATCTTCCTTTTTTACTCCCATCTCAGGAAGTGCTTTTTGTACAGACCGTAAAATAACATAGTCATCACAACCGGGACACCATCTTACTTC
>JBAVJE010000201.1:0-13544 GCA_049687615.1 Salinimicrobium sp.
CGTTTCAATTCTGGAAAAGGCGACTGCCTTAAACAAAAAAGCGGAAGATCTCTCTTCCGCTTTTCATAATATTTTAAATTCTTCTTATCTAAAGACTAATTTCTATGCCGGCATTTACTGAAGAAGCTTCACCGCCATCTAGGCTAATACCTGTATAAGAACCAATAATCTTGACTCCCATAAAGCCAAAGCCGAGTTTAGGAGCATAATACAATCCTCCATCTACTCCATCTTTAAGGCTAATTCCGTAACCGAGATCAAGACCTACAAATACTGCTTCGCCAAGTCCTACCCGACCTTCTGCAGCCACCGGCAAAAATCCGGCATCAAAATCTCCTGTATATTGGTGATATCCAATTTTTGGTCCTGCTTGTAGGATTCCGGCAACATTCCACAGATAAGCCAGATCTGCTCCAAAAGCAAAGTCAGAAACATCTGAAACATCGCCAACAGGAACTCCTGCATGCGCACCAAGTTTTAACTCCTGTGCAGAAACCGAACTCAATCCAGCTGTGAAGAGCACGGCTACCGCAAAAATTAATTTTTTCATAATCAATTGATTTTATGGTTAAATCATTGACTAAGCTATTAAAAAAACAAAACAGAAATAGAAATATTTGGTTAAAAATGAGGTACTCCTGGTATATATTTAACGATTTGAGGGTTATTTTTTACAAAACACTAATTTTTTTAACAAATAGTTACAGAAAACTCTGTACAGCAAGAACGTAGCTCTTGAGTCCAAAACCAAGGATGACACCTTCTGCACTAGGTGCTATGTATGACTTATGCCGAAATTTCTCCCGGGCAGCGGTGTTAGAGATATGCACCTCCACGAGAGGAGTGGCAATGGCTTTTACGGCATCACCTATACCAACCGAAGTGTGGGTATAGGCAGCGGCGTTGAGTATGATCCCGTTATATTTCCCATCTGCCTGCTGTAGCCGGTCAATAATTTCTCCTTCAATGTTCGATTGAAAAAAATCTATTTCAATGGAAGCGAATTTCTTACGTAGCTGTTCCAAAAAAGAAGGGAAATCACTTTTTCCATAGGTATCGGGCTCCCGGTTGCCCAACAGGTTAAGGTTCGGGCCGTTGATGATGAGTAGTTTCATAAGGTAAATGTAAAAATTTCAGTCATAAAAAAAACGGAAACTAACAGTTTCCGTTCTTCATATTTTTGAGAGGTATAGACACTAGAACTTGTATCCCACTCCCACCATTAATGTATTATAAGAACCTTTTATATCATATCCATCATATTCTTCGCCCATGCGGTTAGTGACTTCAAGCCCATAACGCGCATCGATAAAGAAATGAGAATCAATATTAAACCCAGCACCAAAGGCTATGTCCAGTCCAAATTTGTTTTCTTCGGGGGCAGAGTCCAGGACAAAATTGGCCTGTGGTCCTGCCTGTAAAGAAAACTGTGGGGAAACATTATACTTGGCCATGATAGGCAGGTATAGAAAACCTGTTTCAGCAGCGTTGGCATAAAGCAGTTCGGGTTGCAGGATAAAAGAGTCTCCCAGTGGAATTTCTTTCAAAATACCAACATAAAAGCCCGATTCACTGGCGGAGGCCGTAACACCTTGATATTTTGCCTTGGCTGTAATATTAGCATAACCTGCCTTAACCCCAAAACCTGCTTGCTGTGCATGTACTCCCGTGGCAAAACTCACCATGAGAATTAATAGTAATATTTTTTTCATTGTTAATTGGTTAGTTAAAATATTAACAAACATATGAAATTAAAGGAGCTTTTTCAACTAATTTATAAAATGGAGCCGGTGCCTTCTATTCTAAAAACAAAAATTTATCTTTAGCCCATGACCTGGGACAACGCCCTTAAAGATTACCGGCAATACTTGAGGATTGAACGCGGCCTTTCTGAAAATACCATCAGCAATTATGGTATGGATGTGCAAAAATTGATGGCTTACCTACAAGAACACGAGCTTAAGGTTTCTCCAAATGAAATTTCGGAAGAAGAGCTGCAGCAGTTCATCTATACTGTCGCAAAAAAACTTAACGAACGCTCCCAGTCAAGGATCATATCAGGCTTGCGCGGATTTTTCGGTTATTTGGTATTTGAGGATTACCGGAAACAAAATCCGCTTGACCTCATCGAATCTCCACGGGTAGGCCGAAAATTGCCCGACACCCTGTCTACTGAAGAAATAGACGCTCTTATCGCGGCCATTGATCTCTCTAAGGCCGAAGGAGAACGCAACCGTGCGATCCTGGAGACGCTTTACGGCTGTGGCCTAAGGGTAACGGAATTGATTTCTTTAAAACTGTCTGACCTATACTTTGAAGAAGGTTTTATAAGAGTTACCGGAAAAGGTGACAAGCAGCGGTTTGTGCCCATTGCAGAAAACACGCAAAAGTACATCAACCTTTATCACAACCACATCCGCAGGCATGTTAACATTCAAAAAGGCCATGAAGACACCCTTTTTCTCAACCGCCGCGGAAGACAACTCACCCGCGCGATGATATTTACGATCATAAGGCGATTGGCCGAAGAAGCCGGCATACAAAAGAAGGTGAGTCCGCATACCTTCAGGCATTCTTTTGCAACTCATTTACTGGAAAACGGAGCCGATCTCAGGGCTATTCAGCAAATGCTTGGACATGAAAGTATTACGACTACCGAAATTTATGTCCACATGGATCGCAGTCATTTAAAAACGGTGATGGAGCTGTTTCACCCCCGGCGATAGTATTAAAATTCTGCAAAAAAGCCGCTATTTCTTTCTTCTCATCCTTTTGATGCTTAATTTGAGCTAAAATCATTACAAACTATGAAAACACTTAAATTTAGGAACAATGATGAAATGCCCGCCATTGGCCTGGGCACTTGGAAATCGGACACAGGAAAAGTTGAAGAAGCCGTAAAAATTGCATTAAACACGGGTTACCGCCACATAGATTGCGCCGCGACTTATGGAAACGAACCGGAAATTGGTAACGCCTTCTCCTCGGTATTTTCTGAAGGAAAAATAAAACGCGAAAACGTTTGGGTTACCTCCAAGCTTTGGAACGATTCGCATAGAAAAGAAGATGTGATCCCGGCCTTAAAGCAAACACTTAAAGACCTGCAGCTGGATTACCTCGACCTTTATCTCATGCACTGGCCGGTGGCATTTAAAAAAGGCGTGGGCTTTCCTTCTAATGATGAGGATTATCTTTCTCTTGAAGAAGTGCCTATAATTGAAACCTGGAATGCCATGGTCGAGGCAAAAAAACAAGGACTGGTAAAACATATTGGAGTATCCAATTTCAGTGAGAAAAAATTAAAGGATCTCATGTCAAAAACCGAAGAAGTTCCCGAGATGAACCAGGTGGAGCTACACCCTTTCCTTCAGCAGCAAGGTCTTTTGAAATTCCTGAAAGAAAATAATATTCACGCGACTGCGTATTCTCCTCTAGGCAGCGGAGATAGGGTGGCTTCAATGAAAGCTGAAGATGAACCTTCCCTGCTTGAGGATGCTACTATTAAGAAAATTGCCGAAAAACATGGAGCAGACGCCGGACAGATCCTTATTCAATGGGCGGTGCAAAGAGGTACGGCCGTGATCCCAAAGTCAACTTCAGAAAAACATATTACTTCAAATCTGGAGAGCCAGAAAATCGAACTTGACCAGGAGGACCTGAAGGAAATCGCCAAACTTGACAAACATTTTAGATATGTCACCGGCGAGTTCTTTGTCACCCCAAATAATCCTTATGACAATATTTATGATGAATAGAAGAAGTCTTGTAAAAATAGCTTTTTCAACCTTACTTGTGCTTAACCTATCGAGCTGTGATGACAAAAAAGGGAATTCCAGCGACAATAATCAAAAACTGGATTCCCTTTCTGTAGCGCTCCATGAGCAAAGACACATAAATGATTCCCTGCGAGCACTCATGGCCAAGGGAAATCTTGCCACCGAATATCCGGTGTTTTTCGGTAAAAAATTCGACAGCATCGAAAATCCCGGAAAATATATAGAGAGTGCTTTAAAAGAGCAGACAGACAAGATCCCTATGAAAGCCCGGGTGGGCGGAAAAATGGAATTCAGGAAAGTGGAGGTGATTAGCGAAGATTGGGTACTTGCAACTTACGATGATGGTCATGTACAGGGCAGGTCGATCTATCAATATACGCTGGAGCCCGATGGCAGCCTAAAGTTTGAAATCGTGGCTTCAAGAGCCTCACAATAAGCCCCTCAAAAATGGCATTTTCAGGAGGTTTTTTCTTCGGAAAAAATTCCGAGGAAAAGAACGTTATAGTTTTGATAAACCCCCGATATATTCTGGCATTTTTGGTATATTAAGAACAGAAAAAAATGTAAAACAAAGAAATATGAAGATCAACATTCAATTTGTACGTGCAGAGTCAAAACTTTCCGCAGAACAGCTGGTACAGAGGAAACTGGATAAACTTGAAACCAAATATGACTGGATCATTTCAGCAGATGTGATTTTTAAAGAAGAAAAATCAACCAATGGCAATGGAAAAGTGTGCGCCATTGAACTTAGCTTGCCGGGACCAAAGATTCATGCATCGTCAAACGCTGAAAGTTTTGAAGCTGCGGCTGCCGAAACGGTAAAGGATATTGAAAAACAATTAAAGAAAAGAAAAGCGGAAATGCAGAGTCACTAAAAAGCTTATAAAAAATTAAAGGCTGCCAAATGGCAGCCTTTTTTTGTTTCTATTCGACCCTTTTAATCTTCGCCCCAATGGCACGAAGGCGTTCGTCAATATTTTCATAACCGCGATCGATTTGCTCAATATTATGGATCACAGAAGTCCCTTTGGCAGAAAGTGCAGCAATTAAAAGAGAAATTCCAGCCCTGATATCGGGTGAACTCATGGTCGTTGCTTTTAGCCGTGATTTGAAATCGTGGCCGATAACCGTTGCCCGGTGAGGATCACACAAAATGATCTTTGCTCCCATATCAATAAGCTTATCCACAAAGAACAAGCGGCTTTCAAACATCTTTTGATGAATGAGCACCTCTCCTTTGGCTTGCGTGGCCACCACGAGCATAATACTTAATAAATCGGGAGTAAAGCCCGGCCATGGCGCATCGCTTAAGCTCATAATAGAGCCGTCTATGAAGCTTTGCACTTCATATCCATTTGTATGTGGAGGGATGTAAATATCATCTCCGCGTTTTTCAAGGTTTATTCCCAGTTTTCTAAAAGCTGAGGGAATCAACCCAAGGTGCTCCCAGGCAACATTTTTAATGGTAATTTCACTCTTGGTCATTGCCGCGAGCCCTATCCAGGAACCAATTTCAATCATATCTGGCAGTACGGTATGCGTGCATCCACCCAAAGATTCAACTCCTTCAATATGCAGTAGGTTGGAACCTATTCCTTCTATAGAAGCCCCCATCCTGTTGAGCATATTGCAAAGCTGTTGCAGGTAAGGTTCACAGGCAGCATTATAGATGGTCGTTTTGCCTTTGGCAAGAACGGCCGCCATGATAATATTTGCAGTTCCGGTTACCGAAGCTTCTTCGAGCAACATGTAAGTCCCTTTAAGACCTTCTTCGGGAGCTTCAACTCCATAGAAGCGCTCTTCCTGGTTATACCTGAATTTTGCACCTAGCTTTATAAAGCCTTCAAAATGCGTATCCAGCCTTCTGCGCCCAATTTTATCACCTCCGGGACGTGGAATATATCCATGCCCAAATCTTCCAAGCATTGGCCCTACAATCATGATAGAACCGCGTAAGCCACTGCCTTCTTCCTTGAATTTCTGGCTTTTCAGATAATCAAGATCCAGCTCGTCACTTTGGAAAGTGTAACTCCCTTTACCTAATTTTTCAACCTTCACCCCCAGCTGTCTTAACAGATGAATGAGTTTGTTGACATCAAGAATATCGGGGATATTATGTATAGTGACCTTTTCGGGTGTCAGTAAAACGGCACAAAGAATTTGCAAAGCCTCATTTTTGGCTCCCTGAGGATTGATCTCTCCCTTTAAGGAATGTCCACCCTCGATTTGAAAAGTTCCCATTAAGATTTTAATTTTTAGTAACGTTTGCGGCGACTGGTACGTTTTTTACTGGCCGGTTTTTTAGAGCTGTACTTTTTGTTACTCCTAAGCAGGTCTGAAGCTTCGCTAAGATCTTCCTCTGAAGCTTTAAGATCGATTTTGCCATCGCTTAACTCACGTAAATGATCAAAGATCACCCTATCATCTACAGTATCTTTGTTCCAGCTTAGATAGGATTTCTTCATGTGATTGGCAATGGTAAAGATCAAGCCTTCTTTTTCGGGCCCGTCTTCCCACTTGTTTGCCTGGTCGATCATTCTTTTGATGTTGTTGCCGTAGAAGCGATACTTCGGAAAGTTTTGCGGATAACTCATCCTTTCGGGTCTTTCCTCAAGCATTTCTCTGGAAGGCTTCGGGAATGGACTGTCAACATCAAGTTTGAAGTCGCTTATGATGAAAAGTTGATCCCATAGCTTGTGCTGAAAATCGGGTACATCGCGAAGGTGAGGATTAAGATTCCCCATCACCGCGATAATAGATTTTGCAACTTTGTTTCTTTCTTCATCATCCTCGATGGCAACAGCATGTTCCACCATTTTTTGAAGATGTCTCCCATATTCGGGAATGATCAACTTACTCCTCTCGGAGTTATATTCTAATTCGTATGTCAAAATGCTTATTTATAAGGTGATAATATACTGCAGAAGTTTATCGCCTGCAAATTAAAAAATATATTTAAGCCGAGGCAAGCTTTTTTAAACTAACTACATTTATAAGGAAATTACTCCTTCAATTTTTTCTCCTACTTCTTTATACTTACTAATTACAGCATCGGGATCTTTCATCTTAACATTGACCGAAACGCTGGTATAATTTCCTTTGCTCGACTGTTTGGTCTTAATGACTGCTCCCATATTGTCAAAAATGTCGTTAATAGCTTCTATTTTACCTTTATTGGTAGGAACAATAAATTTATACAGATAAATTGTAGGCCACTTATCTGTATCATATAATTGGGCTTTTAACTTTTTATAGAATTTTTCGGGATCTTTTGCTTCACTCATAGCTCACTTTCTTCATTTTAATACGCAAATATAGTCAATTCAAGATCTATTTTTTAAATTGGATGCAAATGCCGAAATTTGCCGCGTGAAAACCAGGAAAATTGTTATAACCGGCGGCCCCGGAACCGGCAAGACATCAGTCATTGAAGCCCTGGAACAGAATGGCTATTTCTGTTTCCATGAGGTTTCGAGGGAGGTAATTCGTGAGGCCAAAAAAAAGGGAATTGATCAGCTGTTTTTAGAAGAGCCTCTCCTGTTTAGTGAACTACTGCTGGAAGGCCGTATTAAACAGCACCGTGAGGCCAGCGAAATGCCGGCTGAACTTGTCTTTCTTGATCGCGGTGTGCCCGATGTGGTCGCTTATATGAACTACTTCGGAAATGAATATCCTCCGGTTTTCAATAAGGTATGCAAAGATTATTTGTACGAAAAGGTTTTTATCCTGCCACCGTGGGAGGATATTTATACCGAAGATAATGAACGCTACGAAAGCTATGAGCAGGCAGTGGCGATACATGACGAACTCGCCCGCAGCTATGCCTTCCACGGTTATGAACCCATAGAGGTGCCCTGCGGAAGTATAGCAGAAAGAACTTTATTCATCCTGGAGCACCTTGCCTAACGAAATACTTAAAAAGTACTGGGAATTTTCTTCTTTTCGCCCGCTGCAAAAAGAGATCATCGAAGCCGTGCTTACCAAAAAAGATGTTTTGGCGCTGCTGCCTACCGGCGGCGGTAAATCTTTGTGCTTCCAGGTACCCGCAATGGCGATGGACGGGATTTGCATTGTTATTTCCCCTTTGGTTGCCCTCATGCAAGATCAGGTTAACGCGCTGCAACAAAAAGGCATCAAAGCCATGGCTTTACCTGGCGGAATCCCTTTTTCTGAAGTTGACACCCTGTTGGACAATTGCATCTACGGAAATTACAAGTTCCTTTACCTTTCTCCCGAAAGGCTGCAACAGGACCTGGTGCAGGAGCGTATCAAACAAATGCCCCTTAATCTTATCGCAGTTGACGAAGCCCATTGCATCTCACAGTGGGGACACGACTTTAGGCCTGCCTATCGTGACATTGCTGTTTTACGCCGGTTACAACCCGAAGTACCCATCATTGGCCTTACTGCAACCGCCACAAAACCGGTGGTAAAAGACATTTTAGAGCAGTTAAACTTTGAGGAGCCTCGGGTTTTTCAGAAAAGCTTTTTACGCGAAAACCTGGCTTATCATGTAAAACAGGTGCAGGATAAGAATTACTACCTCGAAAGACTGCTGCAAGAGCATGAGGAATCGGTGATCATATATGTTAGGAGCAGAAAAGCAACTGTAGAACTTGCCGACTTCCTGGTCAAAAAAGGCATTTCTGCCACCTCTTTCCACGGCGGACTTACTCAAAAGGAAAAATCGTTACGACTTAAGCAGTGGCTTAAGAATGAAAAGCGCGTGATGGCAGCCACAAATGCCTTTGGAATGGGCATTGATAAACCCGATGTAAGGACGGTGGTGCATATGACCCTGCCCGAGAGTCTTGAAAGCTATTTTCAGGAAGCCGGAAGGGCGGGACGCGACGAGAAACCGGCAAAAGCAGTTATTCTTACCAACGAAAGTGACATTCCCCTGCTAAAAAATCAGTTTTTGGCCAGCCTTCCTTCCGTAGATTTTGTAAAGCTGGTATACCGAAAACTGAACACCTACTTCAGGATAGCTTTTGGAGAAGGAGAAGAAAGCACGCACTATGTCAACTTCTATGAGTTTTGTAGCAAATACGAGCTCAATGTGCTGCAGGCTTACAATTCTTTGCTCCTCCTGGACAGGCTAAGTGTCATTAACCTTTCTGAACAGTTTCAGAAAAAAACGAGAATCCAGTTTTTGGTCTCAGGAAAACAACTCACCTATTATTTGGAAGCCAATCCAATGTTTGACGCGCTGGTAAAAGCAATTTTACGCACCTATGGTGGCGCTTTTGAAAATAAAATAGATATCAACCTGCAGCTTGTTTGCGAAAAGGCAGGGACACATCAAGCTGAAGCCGTAAAATTGCTGCGCCACCTTGAGAAACAAAATTTACTGGAATTCGAGCACGATCAGCATGATACAAAAGTGACATTTTTGGTGCCCAGGGAAGATGATATCACCATAAATCCTTTGGCTCCTTACATCAAACAACAGGCAGAGAACAAGAAAGAGAAGATTCAGCAGGTACTAAATTTTGTAAAGAACAACAGTGTTTGTAAGAGTGAACAGCTGCTGCAGTATTTTGGTGAAAAGGATACTCATCCCTGCAGAATTTGTTCGGTCTGTAAGCCTTCCGAAGAAAAGCTGGATCGTGAGGGGATGAAAAAGATCTATTATAGCATCATCGGGCTACTGGAAGAAAAAGAAAATTCCTCCCGGGAAATGATTGAAAAATTACCTTTTCCAGAGACACATATTTTAAAGGTTTTGCGGCTTTTGGTGGAGAAAGGTGCCCTGGCGATAACCGCAGATAATAAATATAAACTGAAGCATTTATGAGAGATTTACGAATTGTGTTCATGGGAACACCCGATTTTGCAGTGGAAACTTTAAAAGCGATAGTGGAGGCGGGTTACAAAGTTGTGGGCGTGATCACTGCGCCAGACAGGCCGGCCGGAAGAGGAAGAAAGCTGCAGGAGTCGGCAGTCAAGAAATATGCTTCAAAAAAAGGTTTGCGAATCCTGCAGCCCACAAATTTAAAGGCTGAAGATTTCCTGGAAGAACTGGAATCACTGCAGGCAAATTTGCAGGTGGTGGTAGCTTTTAGAATGCTTCCCGAAGCGGTGTGGAAAATGCCAAAATTCGGCACCTTTAATTTACACGCCTCTTTGCTCCCACAATACAGGGGAGCAGCACCTATCAATTGGGCGGTGATCAATGGAGAAACCCAAACAGGAGTTTCCACCTTTTTTATTGACGAAAAAATAGACACAGGCGAAATCATTTTTCAGGAAAAGGTAATAATTAAGGAAGATGATAATGCCGGCACCCTACACGATAAATTAATGGTCACAGGCGGTTCCCTGGTTTTGAAGACCCTGGAAGCCATTAAAAATGACAAAGTTGAAAGAATTCCGCAAGAGATCGAGGACACCAAACCAGCTCACAAATTAAATAAGGAGAACACCCGGATTGACTGGGAAAGTAGTTTGGATGATATCTATAACCTTATTAGAGGGTTAAGTCCCTATCCTACGGCCTGGACAATGCTTGAGAACGGCAATGATGAACTCACAATGAAGATTTACGAGGCTGAAAAAATGGACAGCGCACACGATCTCGAAATTGGAACTTTAACAATAGAAGAAAAGAAAGTTAAAATTGCGGTAAAAAGCGGATTTATCGTCCTCAAAGAAATTCAGCTTCCCGGAAAAAGAAAAATGGCGGTGAAAGATCTTTTAAACGGGTATGACTTTCAACCTACCGCTAAAGTTCTGTGAGGCCCTGTATTTACTGAAAGCAGGACATTTTAAAAATTATCAACAAAGGTTATTAACAATTTATCGAAGTTATTAACAATTCCAGCCATTTCCCTTGTCATTACTTGCATGGCAAAGATTTCCATATAAATTTGTAGAGCAAATTAATTAAAGTTTAACCAACAACTATTTAAAACTCAGATTATGAACAAGACAGATTTAATCGATGCAATGGCTGAAAACGCCGGGATTTCAAAAGCAGCTGCAAAAAAAGCTTTAGAATCTTTCCTTGAAAACGTAGAAGGATCTCTTAAAAAAGGTGACCGCGTTTCTTTGGTAGGATTTGGATCATGGTCAGTATCTAAAAGAGCTGCCAGAGAAGGAAGAAACCCACAAACAGGAAAAACCATCAAAATTGGTGCTAAAAACGTGGTAAAATTCAAAGCCGGAGCAGATCTACAGAAAGCTGTAAACTAGGTTTCAGCAAAAGCTAAAAAAATATTAAAACTCTCCCTTCCGGGAGAGTTTTTTGTTAAATATTGTCATGTGACGTTTGAGACTGTAATTAATTTCTTTAGATTTAAAAGAAAGATTGATACCTATGACAACACTAAAACCAGCTAAGGGTCATCTGTTAATTGCAGAGCCGTCTCTCACCGGAGATCTATCTTTCAATCGCTCAGTCGTGTTGTTAGCCGACCATGCTGAGAGCGGATCAATTGGGTTTATTCTTAATAAGAAACTTGACTTTACCCTTGAAGACCTTATCCCCGACTTAGAAGCAGATTTCCCGGTATACAACGGGGGGCCAGTAGAACAGGATAACCTGTATTTTATTCATAAAGTACCCGATCTTATTCCGGACAGCGTTGAAATTGCAAGCGGAATCTATTGGGGTGGAAACTTCGAAGTTGTAAAAGGTCTTATTAATCAGGACCTGATTTCGGAAAGCGAGATCAAATTTTTCCTGGGCTATTCAGGCTGGGAATGCGAGCAACTTAATGAAGAACTTAACGCACATTCGTGGATTGTCACAGAAAACAAGGACAATAAGGATATTCTAAATCATAAGCCCAGCAATTTTTGGAAAGATAAGATGATGCAATTAGGAGGCAGTTACGTGATCTGGTCTAATGCGCCCGAAAATCCTTCTTATAACTAGCTAAGTCGCGCGAGTGTGTTCAATCTTGAAAGCAGGGTCTTTGACACTGCTGTCTGAAACTCCTTTTTCCGGTATTTTGTCACCGGCTGTATTCCCACGACCACATTAGTAATAAACATTTCATCTGCTTTTTGCAATTCAAACGGCGAAACAGATTCTTCTACCAAAGAGTATTCCGGCAGTTTCTTCACAATCTCAATTAATTTACCACGTATAATGCCTTTCAAACAACCGTCAGACAAAGGTGGTGTTTTAATAGTCTTTCCGCTTACCAAAAATAAGTTCCCGTTTAGCGCCTCAACGACACTTTTATTCTCATTGAGTAAAAGGCAATTGTTATAGTTGTTTTCTTTCGCAAAAATGCTTCCCAGCACGTTAATCGCTTTATTATTTGTCTTTAGCGTAGACAATAAACCGCTGTTCACGTAGTGATCTTTGAATAATTCCACCTCATAAAAATCATCTTTGTGCAAATAGAAGGGTTCTTCTAAAGCTTCAGAAGAAATGATATAGCCAATCTCATTGGTAGCCGGAGTATAATATCCGCCTTCCTTGCGGTAAACCGAAAAGCGTATTCTGGCCGCAGAATTCTGCAATTCATTTTCTTTTAAAAGGGAAATGATCTCTTCTTCAAGAAACTCCAATGAAAAAGACATGGGGATTTCCATTCTCATGATGCGCATTGAGGACATCAGCCTAAAATAATGTTCTTCCCAAAACATCAGTTTTCCGTTAATCGCCCTGATGCTTTCAAAGACCGAATCGCCATAGGCATAGCCCCTGTTGGAAATGCTCAAGGTAGCTGATTCTTTTTTCAGTATTTCTCCGTTGTGATTGACCATAAAAAAACCCGTTTTAAAAACGGGCAAAGTTAATATTTCTAAAGAGAAAATCTAAACTGATCCCAAGACTTGTTTTAGGTCGGAGATCATATTTTCCCACAGCATCTTACCTTCCTCCAGTTCATCTTCTTCGGCAAAATCGGTCACCATAATGGAAACATCTTTGGTAATCTCATCCACCTGGATACGAAGTTCAAAAAAATACGGCGTGTCTTCGTCTGAAACCCATCTGAATTTCACTCTTTCACCAGATTTTTTACTGAGCAGTTTGGCCATTTCTTCACTTCCTTCCCAGATAAAAGTAAACATCTCTCCCCTGGAGTTAACATTATCGGCATACCATTCACTTAGGCCCGAAGGGGTTGCGATGTAGTTGTATAACAGAGACGGGGAAGCCTGTATTGGAAACTCCATCTCATACTTTATCTTCTCGTCCATTCTTTGGTTTTTGATAGTTTCGGGCAATATAATTATTAATTGCAAACCCTAAAAGAAATCAAAATAAATATTTCGGAAAAGATAGTTTGCCGCAATACAAAATGTTATTATATTTGCACCCGCTAAACAAAACCATAAGCAGTCATAAGCAAAGGTTTTTAAGGCAAACGGCGAGGTAGCTCAGTTGGTTAGAGCGTCGGATTCATAACCCGGAGGTCACGAGTTCAAATCTCGTTCTCGCTACTCTAAAAGCCCCTTTTTTAAAGGGGCTTTTTTATTGCCCTTTTAGCAAGGTTTTTCTGCGGAATATTTTGAATTTTGAAGAAATTGAAGCATTAAAATTCTCTCCAAGAGCCTCAACACAAAGCCTCCTCAAAAATGTCATTTTTGAGGAGGCTTTTCCTGCCTGCCCTCCGGTAGGCTTTCTCCTTTATTTATCTTTCTGTGTTCTTTATAATGATAAAAATCACCCAAAAACCCCCTGAAGTTCAGTAAATTAGATATAACAACCTGAGCAAAGGTGAAAAAGGATGATATACACAGAAAAAGCACTTACCACGAAGGAAAGATCCTTTCCGTGCGCGGAAGTGTTGTGGATATCTGGTT
>JBAVJE010000202.1:0-3452 GCA_049687615.1 Salinimicrobium sp.
AGTATCTTTGAGTATCAGCGGGTTAAGCCCTGCATTCACTTCCACAGCGTCTTGTGCGCTATTCACTTCAGAAGCCCCTTGTAGGCTTTCCCATAGAAAAATTATAACCCCTAAAGCGAAGGTACCCTAAAGCCGGGCCGCCTTGAGCCTCAAGAGGCGACCGAGAGATATTTAGGGGTTTTTTAAGATAATCAACCAAAAAACTCAATACAATGAATCAAACCATCACACATTTAGCCAGCGGAGATTTTGAAGTGGATCGTGGAGAAGTAAAAACAGAAGGGGAATGCTGAAAATAATTTTATACTTAATTCTAGCTCTAGTGGCATTTTTATTCTTAGCCAACGCTAAGATCCAATTCAGTCCTTTTAAGGTTGAATTACAAAACTGGAAGTATGCAGTAGGATTTTTTCTAATTCTTATTGGAATTGCTTTTATAAGAATAGATGCAGAGCAAAAAAGCAAAAAAGAAGGCGTGAATTATGCAATAGACTATTTAAGAAAATCTGTTGACGGAATAAAAACTAAATAATGAGCCTCCCCGAAACCTACTACACCCAAAAACTCAAGCAAAAAGGAATGGCCTCCTGGAAAGACCAGCCCGAAGGGTATAAGCGGAGCATCACCAGCTCTATGAGTTACCACGTATGGGCGCATAACCGGAAAATGCAGGTAAGTATATGAGCAGATTCGCCCCACACCTAAAGAACCCGGCTATCCTTGTAGGGAACACCTATAAGCTAAAAGAGCCGGTAACGATGTATAGCTGGATGGATCGCAGGAGCAAAGCAGAGATTATGGAAGATATCGAGAGTAGAAAACAAACAAAAAGCCAGGAGCGATTAGACTTGCAACTGGCAGAAGTATTTGAATGATGGAATTAACTAAGCAGCAAGAAATATTCGCTAAAGAGTACGTGAAATTAGATGATGCTTCAGCGGCTTTCCGTATTGCTTATAATACTTCAAAATGGAAGGATAACAGCGTACACGTAAGAGCTTCTCAACTTCTAAATACAGCTAAGGTTCAGCTAAGGGTAAAAGAACTTCAAAAAATGACCGCAGAAGTCGCAAAAAAAGAATTCCAAATAGATTCTAAAGAGTTGTTAGGGCACCTAAATATTTTGCGAAAAGCCCGTATTGATGAATATGTTGATTTTGTAGAAATCGAAATGGTGATAGGGCTAGATCCTGAAACCGGCGAAGAAGTAAAGAAGTCGGAACGCGTTCTACAATTCAAGCCCTTCGATGAACTTACCGAAGAGCAGCTAATGTGTATTGAATCTATAAAAGAAGGTAGAAACGGTATCGAATTAAAGCTGCATGGTAAAGACTGGACAATTGAAAAGATAGCTAAGCATATCGGGTTCTACGAAAAGCACAACGAACAAAAGTACCTCCCCAAACCCCCTGCCAAACACTTCCACAACTTTGATAAAGACGTCGATTAAATACAAGCCCCTGTATGACTTCTTACTGGTAGATCAGGCACTAGAAAATAAAGACAAGCTCTCTCCTGAACATCTGGAGTATTTCACAAAACTTTCTTTAGTAGATACCTGCATTGTAACCGGGGGAAGATTCTCAGCGAAGTCCTACGAGGTAGGGGACTGGGATTTAGAAGCAACCATTCAGCACGACTATAAAACACTCTACACGAGGTTTACCGATGTTTCTATGAGTGATTCGGTAATCCCTGAGATCCAGGAGAAAATTGAACACAACAGCCTCGAACAATATTTTAAATTCGCCAACAATAAGTTTATATCCAAATGCGGCCCCGGTCTTATTTCCTTCAAGGGTATAAAGGCAGGAGCCGGAAACCAGAAGGCTAAACTGAAATCTCTAAAAGGCTTCAACGTGCAGATCACAGACGAAGCCGAAGAGATACCCGACTTTGAGACCTTTGAAAAAGTGTATTTCTCCATCCGATCAGAAGACCGCAGGAATATCTCTATTTTGATTATGAACCCCACCACTAAGGACCATTGGATCTATCAGGAGTTCTTTGAAAGCAGGGGAATACAGGGAGGTTTTAACGGTATTCACGAGAACGTGCTGTACATACATACCAGTTATTTAGACGTCGATAGGGAAATCATACCGGATAACATCCTGAGAAGCTTTGAGCGCATGAAAAAACGCCGCCCCAGCGATTACAACGAGATCGTAATGGGTGGATGGGTAACGGATCTGGAAGGAGCTGTATTCAAGAAGTCAGAGATCGACACCTTCCAACTCGACCAATTGAACAAACAGAACATCGAGGCAATTGTGGCTTTTATAGATGTAGCAGATCGTGGAACCGACTCGCTCTCTATGCCAATAGGAGCCGTCATAGGAGACCAGGTGTTTATCATAGACTGGTATTTCTCCACGGCAAACCAAGACGTGACCATCCCCGAAATCGCTTATTTGTGTTCTACGCTGGGAATAGAACACTTAGCAGTTGAAACCAACGGAGTGGGTGCAGCATATTTCGAGAGTCTTAGAAACAGCGTAGGATGCCAGATGTACCCTTTTGCTGCTACTGGAAAGAAGCACAGCCGAATCATTCAAAACAGCGGATTTGTTCGTAACTATTTTTCGTTGCGGAATGACTATGAGGCAGGAACCATGTATGATAAAGCCATCAAAGAGTTATTCAATTATTTCAAAGACGATTCCAAGAACAGAAAAGGTAATCTCAACGACGACGCCCCCGATTCGATCACCGGCCTATGGATCACGGTCAATGATTTATTTCACGGAAGGTGGATTTAATTGAAAGATTCGCAAAAGTCCGCCGAGCGGATAAAATGATAATGCAATAAAAAACGGGTTTAACCTACAAATCTATAATTATGGCTGAAATATGGCAACGCCTTCCATCCTACCCAGGCTATGAAGTCTCTAATCGCGGCAATGTACGCACCTGGCCCGAAGGAGAAGCAGTTGAAAAGTTATCGGTGATCGGATGCCATGCCGTGCGATTAGGGGATGACCTGAAAGGTATTCATACCTTAGTAGCGGAAACCTTCTTATTCAGGCCCCAGAACAAACACGAGATCCGGCATTTGGACGGTAACCCAAAGAACAATCACTGCACTAATTTAGAATGGCATATCCCCGGAGAAGTTCCAAAGAAAAAGATACAGCGCCGAACTAAGCGCCTAAAAGCGTCAACCGTCTATGAGATTCGCAACCGGTATGCTGCGGGAGAAAAACAAGCCCAACTGGCACGGGATTATAAAGTAAGCATTCAGCGGATTCATTATATCGTGAAAAGGAAAAGTTTTAAAAAACTTAAATAACAATCGAATATTCTATTTTTAATAAGTCCAGATAAAAATAGTGTTTACTTTAGCAAGGAATGAACTGGCTTAACTCTATTCGCAACTGGACCTACGAACGCCTATCCAACGGACAGGTGTGGTATCAAATCGGCAACGGGGATTCCAAATGGGAACTCGG
>JBAVJE010000203.1:0-3184 GCA_049687615.1 Salinimicrobium sp.
GGTGGATACAGAGCGCTCGTCAATATGGACTACAAAATCCTGGACATGCCCTTGGGAATTAGATATTATGCGTATTTAAATGAAGCCAATACCTCTAAGATGTTCGTAAACGCGGGAGTTAGTATTAACTTTATATTCAATTCTTCCAAGATTATCAACAAGTCGAATAGTGAAGAAGAAGACTTTGACTTTAACCAGTCGTGGCAACCTACCTTCTTTGGTGGAATTGGATATAGATATAATGAAAAATGGAGTTTGGAAATGAGATACTTTCCCGTCAGACCATTGAGTGACAACGGCGGATATAAATTACATCAAAACCATTCTTTTGCCTTAGTAGTAGGATATACACTGTTTTAAGCTCATCTTCCGAAATTTAAAAAGAGCCTGTTTGGCAAAACAGGCTCTTTAATATTCCACTATTAATGAAATTATTTACTCAAATACATCTTTCTTCTCGAGTACAACTCGTAGAAAACATCGTCTTTTAAGCTGTCGATGAACAAAATGCTTTCGCCCGTACTTTTCATTTCCGGTCCCAGCTGTTTGTTCACGTGCGGGAACTTATTAAATGAGAAAACCGGCTGTTTAATGGCATAGCCGTTGAGTTTGGTTTTGTACTCAAAATCGGTCACCTTATTGCAGCCCAACATCACTTTTGTCGCATAGTTCACGTAAGGCTGTTTGTAAGCTTTAGCTATAAAGGGCACTGTTCTGGATGCCCTCGGATTGGCTTCAATAATGAACACTTTGTCGTCTTTAATGGCGAACTGAATGTTAATCAATCCAACCGTATTCAGTGCCAGGGCGATCTTTTTAGTATGATCTTTTATTTGCTGCATTACCAGGTCTCCCAGATTAAAAGGAGGAAGAAGGGCATTAGAGTCTCCCGAGTGTATACCGCACGGCTCAATATGCTCCATGATCCCAATGATCTGTACCGTTTCGCCATCGCAAATAGCATCTGCTTCCGCTTCAATGGCACCATCCAGGTAATGATCTAAAAGAAGTTTATTGTTAGGTATTTTCCGCAGAAGATCAACCACCGTTTCTTCAAGATCCTTTTTATTAATAACGATCTTCATTCCCTGGCCTCCCAGCACGTAAGACGGACGCACCAAAATTGGAAAATCCAGTTCGTCTGCAAGAGCCAAAGCCTCATCGGCGGTTTCGGCTACGCCAAAATCAGGATAAGGAATATCGTTTTCCTGAAGTAGTTTAGAGAATGATCCGCGGTCTTCAGCGAGATCCAGGGACTGGTAACTGGTACCCAGGATCTTTATGCCGTACCGATCCAGCTTTTCAGCCAGTTTAAGTGCGGTTTGCCCGCCCAGCTGTACGATGACTCCTTCAGGTTTTTCATGCCTGATGATATCATAAATATGTTCCCAGAAAACGGGTTCAAAATATAATTTATCGGCCACATCAAAATCTGTAGAAACGGTTTCGGGATTACAGTTGATCATGATGGTCTCATAGCCACATTCGTTGGCGGCCAGAACTCCGTGCACACAGCAATAGTCAAATTCAATCCCTTGCCCAATCCGGTTAGGGCCGGAACCTAAAACAACAATTTTCTTTTTATCTGAAACCTGGCTGTCATTCTCGACAAAGGTTTTTCCGTCTTTTTCTATCTGGGCTTCAAAAGTGGAATAATAGTATGGCGTTTCTGCTTTAAACTCGGCTGCACAGGTGTCAACCAGCTTGAAAACTCTGTTGATGTTGAGTTCCTCACGTTTATTGTACACCTGGCTTTCCAGACAATCCAGCATGTAAGCGATCTGTCTGTCGGCAAAGCCTTTCTGCTTGGCCTCTAAAAGCAGTTCTTTTGGCAGGGTATCAAGGGTAAATTTTGATATCTCAACTTCAAGTGCATATAGTTCCTCGTACTGCTTGAGAAACCACATGTCTATTTTGGTAAGGTCGTGAATTCTATTTAAGGTGATCCCTAATTGTATGGCATCATAGATCACAAACACCCTGTCCCAACTTGGATTTTCAAGTTTTTCCAGGATCTGGTCGTAATTGGTGTAGCCTTTACCGTCGGCGCCCAGTCCATTTCTCTTAATCTCCAGGGACTGTGTAGCTTTATGTAGCGCTTCCTGAAAGGAGCGGCCAATTCCCATGACTTCACCTACAGATTTCATTTGAAGCCCCAAAGTCCTGTCACTGCCTTCAAATTTATCAAAGTTCCAGCGCGGAATCTTTACGATCACATAATCAAGAGTGGGTTCGAACAAAGCCGAAGTTGACTTCGTGATTTGGTTATCAAGTTCATTAAGATTATAACCTATAGCCAGTTTAGCAGCTATCTTAGCAATTGGATAACCTGTAGCTTTTGAAGCCAGGGCCGAAGATCGTGAAACCCGCGGGTTGATCTCGATGGCGATAATATCTTCGTTCTCATCTGGGCTCACCGCGAACTGCACATTACAGCCTCCTGCAAAATCCCCAATGCTTCTCATCATATGTATGGCGAGATCACGCATTTTTTGAAAGGTGACATCGCTAAGAGTCATGGCCGGTGCAACGGTAATAGAATCACCGGTATGAATTCCCATTGGATCCATATTCTCAATGGAACAAATGATCACCACATTGTCATTTTTATCCCGTAGCAATTCCAGCTCATACTCCTTCCACCCTAAAAGTGCTTTATCAATCAACACCTCATGAATAGGAGAAGCTTCAAGGCCTCGGGTAAGCAGTTCGTCAAATTGATCTTCGGTATGTACAAAAGAAGCCCCAGTTCCTCCAAGAGTGAAGGAAGGACGAATTACCAGCGGGAACCCGAATTCCTGCGCGATTTCTTTTCCCTGAAGATAAGAAGTAGCAGTCTCGGCCGGAGCCACAGGGACACCAATACGATTCATCAACTGCTTGAATTTTTCCCGGTCTTCAGTAATATTAATGGCATCTATATCTACCCCAATAATCTTTACTCCGAAGTCTTCCCAAATTCCTTTTTCGTCGGCCTCAATACAGAGGTTTAATGCGGTTTGCCCACCCATAGTAGGAAGAACCGCATCGATTTGCGGATGCTCTTTCAGGATCTCCACAAGGGATTTGGTCGTGAGCGGTTTCAAATATACATGATCGGCCATGGAAGGATCGGTCATGATAGTTGCCGGATTGGAATTGATAAGAATGGTTTCAATCCCATCCTCCCGCAAAGATCTTAGAG
>JBAVJE010000204.1:0-2789 GCA_049687615.1 Salinimicrobium sp.
GGGCAGGAGAGCTGCACTTGCGGCCTATTTTGAACCTGAAAAAGGAGGACGATGTGGCCCTCTTCAGAAAAATCACTGCAGATGTTGCTTCTTTGGTGAAGAAATATGGCGGATCCATGAGCGGAGAGCACGGCGACGGCCGCCTGCGTGCCGAATTCATTGAAGACATGATTGGAGCCGAAAATTATGAACTGCTCAAAAAGGTCAAAAATATCTTTGATCCCGAAAATATTTTCAATCCGGGAAAGATCATTGATGCCCCGCCAATGGATGAAAAATTACGTTATGAACCGGGACGTAAAGAGCCTGAAATTTCTACCCTTATGGATTTTTCAGATTCACAAGGAGTCCTGCGTGGCGCCGAAAATTGCAATGGAAGTGGCGATTGTCGCAAACCTGCAGAAGCAGGAGGCACCATGTGCCCCAGCTATAGGGCAACACGCAATGAGAAAGATACTACCAGGGCACGAGCCAATGCCCTTCGGGAATTTTTGACGCATTCTCAAAAGGAAAACCGGTTTGATCATGAAGAGCTAAAGGAAGTACTGGAGTTATGTATTAGCTGTAAAGGCTGCAAGAGTGAATGCCCCTCCAACGTTGATATGGCGGCGTACAAAGCAGAATTTGAGCACCAGTACCAAAAGGTTCACGGAAGTTCCCTGAGAACAAAAGTTTTTGCCTACAACACACGGCTTAATAAACTCGCATCTCATTTTCCTCACGTTTCTGCTGCCGTTTTTAACAACAGCTTTAGCTCGGGCATCATCAAAAAAACGCTTAATGTCGCCCCTAAGAGATCTTTGCCTGCAGTCTCTAAAAAAACTGTAAAAGAATGGTATCGTAAGAACAAAACCGCTTCGGTTAATCCTGTTAAGAAGGTGTACCTGTTCAATGACGAGTTCACAAATTACCTGGATTCTGAAGTCGGAATTGCGGCTTTAAAACTGCTTCGGGGGCTAAACTATGAAGTGGAAGTCGTGAAACATTCCGAAAGTGGCAGAAGTTTTCTTTCTAAAGGCTTTTTGGAGCAGGCTAAAAAAGTAGCGAATGAAAATATTCGCATTTTTGAGCCTCTAGTGTCTGGAGACTCTCCTTTAATAGGCCTTGAACCTTCGGCTATTCTCAGTTTTCGGGATGAATACTTAAGATTGGCAGATGATAAGGCTGCCGCAGAAAAACTTGCCAAAAATGTGTTTTTGCTTGATGAATTTTTCAAGAAAGAGCTCCTGGCCGGGAATATTTCTGCTGCATCTTTTACTTCGGAAGAAAAAACGATCAAGCTGCATGGACATTGCCACCAAAAGTCACTATCAAACGTGGAAAACACCTTTGTTATGCTCAACCTTCCGAAGAATTATAAAGTGAGCGTAATTCCTTCCGGCTGTTGCGGCATGGCGGGTTCCTTCGGCTATGAAAAAGAGCATTATGAGGTGAGCATGAAAATAGGGGAACAAACACTTTTTCCTGCAGTAAGAAAAGCTTCCGCAGAAACCGTTATTGCGGCTCCGGGAACAAGCTGCCGACACCAAATATTTGACGGCACAGGGAGAAAAGCCCTGCATCCAGTACAAATTATAGCTGAAGCCTTGTTGGAATAAACATTTTCAAATCTTGCAGTAAAAAATTACATTTGTGAAAATCGACTTCTATGGCCGGAAATTCTTTCGGAACCCTTTTTAAACTGACCACTTTTGGAGAATCTCATGGAGAGGCTATCGGAGGAATTATTGACGGTTGCCCCGCTGGTCTGGTAATCGACCTGGAGATGGTGCAACGAGATATGGATCGTCGAAAACCGGGCCAGTCTGCTATTGTAACGCAAAGAAAAGAACCCGATACGGTAAAAATCTTTTCGGGAATCTTTGATGGAAAAACTACCGGTACACCCATTGGTTTTGTCATTGAGAACGCGAACCAGAAATCGAAAGATTATTCACACATCAACGATGTCTACCGTCCTTCCCATGCCGACTTTACTTATGATAAGAAATATGGTAACCGCGATTATCGAGGCGGGGGCAGGTCTTCGGCAAGGGAAACTGCCTGCAGGGTAGCCGCGGGAGCAATTGCTAAACAGCTTTTGACCGACATCAAAATCACCGCCTATACTTCGGCCGTAGGAAATTTGGTTTTAAAAAAATCCTACAAGGAGTTGGACCTTTCCGAAGCAGAAAAAAATATTGTTCGCTGTCCCGATGTTGCTTTGGCGGCGAAGATGGAAGATTACATTAAACAAATTAGAACCCAGGGTGATACTGTTGGCGGAGTAGTGGAATGTGTGGTTCAAAATGTACCTGTCGGCCTTGGGGAACCTGTTTTTGATAAATTGCATGCTAAGCTGGGGCAGGCCATGCTTTCTATTAATGCTGTGAAAGGCTTCGAATACGGCAGCGGTTTCAGTGGCTCCCAGATGAAAGGGAGCGAGCATAATGATCTTTTTAACGAGGACGGCTCCACCCGTTCCAACTATAGCGGGGGTATTCAAGGAGGCATCTCGAACGGGATGGACATCTATTTCAAGGTGGCCTTTAAACCCGTGGCTACTTTGATGAAAAAACAGGAAACCATCAATGCTTTGGGAGAAAAAGTGGAGATGCAGGGCAAAGGCAGGCATGATCCCTGTGTGGTACCGCGTGCCGTACCCATCGTGGAAGCCATGACGGCACTTGTTCTTGCAGATTTTTACCTTCGGCATAAAGTCTCACAAATTTAAATTTTTACTGAAATTCCAATTATGAAAAAACTTGCACTGCATTGGCAGATCTTACTAGGAATGGTTGGGGGAGTTG
>JBAVJE010000205.1:0-5032 GCA_049687615.1 Salinimicrobium sp.
TGTCGATCAATAATTATCATGCAGCCTATGCGGCGGTAGCAAAGTATCCTGCGCTTACAGTTCCCATGGGTTATGTGGAAACAGGAGAGCCCGAAAATGCCACTTTTATCGCCCGTCCTTTTGAGGAAGTTAAGCTCCTGAAAATGGGTGCAGCCTTTGAAAAGGCTTTCCATAAGAGACAGATTCCTAAAAACTACAACTAATGTCGCGCAGAAACCTGATCATTCTTACTAAGATCATTCTGTTTTACAGCCTTTTTTATATCCTTATGAAATTCATTTTCATCTTTAAAGGTTATTGGCTGCTACCAAACCTGATTTTAATGCTGCCTTTTGCCATTCTTGCAGCAGTATCGGGCTGGCAGGTGAAAAATGAACGATTCTCCTGGCTTTTTGTTGCTATAGGTGCCGCGGCAATTATTCTCACCCGTGTTTATGAATCACAGATTGTGATGTGGCTGCATAATTTATAACCCATGGATAAATCCGTGGGCTAGAAAAATTACCGCTAATAAGAGCTTCTGAAAAGGCTCTTTTGAAGAGGTCCCAAAAATGACATTTTTGAGAGGTTTTCAAGATTAGGCTAAAGCCCTGAGGGGTATCTTTTTTTATCCTCCGCCTGAAGGCGGAGGGAATTCATTGGTTCATATCTGGTTATAAAAATATGAAATAGGAAAACTTCCGTCGCTGCCGACCAGTAAAAAAGGTCAGCTCTAAAACTGGTTTTAAAGCTGACCATATATAAAGATCCTTAAAGAAATACGCTCCTAGTTAGCAACTTCTACAGAAATATTATCAAAGTACACAATTCCCTCACAAGTATCTGCGCCTCCACAAACTACTTCAAGTAAAATGGAAACTCCACCTGTTACATCACCTGCCGTGGTAAAATTATAGGTGTTCGTATTCCATGTTCCGGCGGATGTGTTTATGGTTCCTAAATTGTGTAATACCGCGGCTTTTCCTTCTGTCGCGCTTTCCGAGAAGGCCAGTACATTTACAACCGCACCGTCTTGAAGAGCCTCAATTTTGGAATCAAACTGAACGCTGAGTTCCTGATTAGGCTGAATAGATCCCACGCCAAAACGCTCCTGTTTGATCCCAGGGTTGTTCTGCGTTCCACTTTGGACGCGGGCAGAATACGTTCCTCCGGTGGTATTATTTTCTGTATCACTTATTCCGGCCGAGCCGCCATTGGTGGTCTCAGTGTCAAAGAACAACCACCCGGTTTCATCCCCGGTTTCAAAATCTCCGTTAGTAAGGAAATTTCCATCAGGACCGGGTCCGGAACCTCCTCCCGAGGTTTCAGTTTGAATAAAGTCATCTACATAGAACGTACCCGAGGTGTTTCCGGGACCGTCAATGAAAAGTACCAGGGTGGTGAAAGAATCTGAGGTAGTGAAATTAAAACTAAGTTCTTCCCAACCCGTACCTGTATGATCTACCGAAGTTTCGACGGGAGCCCCTGCACCTTCAAACTTTAATAGCACCGGTACCGCAACTGTCGAGTAAACTTTTATATTTATCGTCTTATCTGTAGTAAAGTTTACCGGTATATCTAACGGGAATGCACCACCTTCAAATTCAGCGCCGGTATTTACGATTTTACCAACTTTAGAAGCTGCCGCATTAGCCCCCGATAGTTCCGGGTTATCCACTATTTCGAAAGAAGCGCCATTAAAAGTGTTAAACGTATAGGTAACATTATCACAGTCAAAGGTGATAGGTAACTTAAGGACAGAATCTGTACAATCTCCAGGACCGGCTCCACCTTCCAGGAACAGGGATACATTATCAATATTCACCAAACCAACCTCAGATCCCGAGTCAAATAAGACTCTGGCATTTTCTGCTCCAAAATCAGCAGCCGTAAGTGTAATGCTATAGGTTTGGCGTTCGGTATTAATCGACACTTGTTCGGTGGTATTTGAGAAATCTCCGTCACTTAAGCCAATACCGGCAATGATAGATCGCTCCCGATCAGACCAGGCATCAAAGGTCAGGGTATACGTGGAACCCTGGGTGATCTCGAGCTGTTGACTCATATTAACATCATATGGATTGCCGGCGGCAGTCACATCTACTGAATAATAGGTGGTTCCACCCTCAGTTACTATTGGCACAGGTTCAGTCCCAACCCCAATTGTCCAGGGTGCAGCTCCGTCTTCAAAATCCCCGTTTAGCAGCAAACCGGAATCAAATTCCTCTCCGCCACCGCCGTTACCGCTATTTCCTTCGCCATAAAGAGCAAAATCATCAATATAGTAGGTTTCTTCCGTATTTGTATTCAGTTCAAAGAACAAAACGATTTTGTCGTATTTTCCACTCTCACTGGCAGCGAACGGGAAGGTTAATTCCTCCCACTCATTAGCTCCCACTGTAGTAGTCCTTGATAATTCGGTGTTAATACTCGCGTCTGCGGAATTCTCTAACTTGACGAGAACATTATAATTTACGGCAGAAGAATACACTTTGAGTTTTAAACCTTGTCTGTCACTAAAATCCAGGGTGTTGTCAAATTCTATCTGATTATTAGCATAGAGAGCATCCCCACTTCTATCGATCTGTCCTACGAAACATGAAGCATTTACCTCATTCTGGAAATCGGGATTCGCGACATAGCTGTATTGGGCATCAAAGGACTGTATTATATCACCCGGATCATTCATGAAAGTCATGTTAAATCCTTCTGCTGTCAAATCCTGTTCGGTTTCAGGTGTACATTGTGCTGAGGTTACAGTCTGCACAATATCATCAATATAAAAGGTACCGGCAGTTGTACCGGGACCGTCTGCAAAAATGCTTAGTCTTGAATAACTATTGGAAGATGAGAAATCAAATTCCAACATTTCCCATCCACTACCGCTATGAGTTGTGCTGACTTCAATATCAGCTCCCGTACCCTCTTCTAATTTCAACAGAACAGGAATAGCATTTTCTGACCAGAAGTTCATGGTGATCGTTTTTTCTGTAGTCAGGTCTATTGGCATTCCCACCTCGAAACTAAGCCCTTCAAATGCTGCACCCGTATTGGTGATCTCACCAACCTGCGAAGCCTCATCATTAGTTCCGGAAACATCAGGATTCTCAACTATATTAAAAGAAGCACCTCCGAAGGTCAGGGCTTCATAATTCACGTTTGGATCATCAAAAGTAATGGGTAAGTTGAGGGGTAATGGAATATCAATCACAATAACATCTTCAAAAACATCAGATGCTCCCGCTATATTGGAAGCCGTTAGCGTTACGGTATGAGATCCTGTAGCGAAAGCCCTAATAGGATTTATTTCCGTGGTAGAACGACCATCTCCAAAATCCCACACGTACTGTGATGCATTCTCTGAAGTATTGAAAAATGTTACCGCCCCGGTATCTTCATTTGAAGTATAAGTATAACCTGCAGTTACTTCAGGCAATTCTGCGTCATCATCTTCACATCCCAAAAATATCACTGCGGAAGCAGCCAGAATAAGGAATGATAACAGCCTTGACATTTCTAATAAATTCTTCATTGTGATATATATTAATTGTTTGGAATGTTGCCTTCATAAACTTTCACGTAATCCACCAACATGGTTTGCGGAAAAACAGTTTCCTCGTTTGGTGCTCCCACGAAATCACCTCCTATTGCCAGGTTCAGGATAATGTAAAAAGGATCGTTAAAAACCCATTCTCCCGGTACGTCATTAGGAGTGATCTGATTGTACAGGACATCATCTACGTAAAAGTTGATATACTCCGGCCCCCATTCTATCCCAAAAATGTGAAAGCCCGTATCAAAGCGGTCGTTGGTAAGAGTATAGCTTTTGGAAACAGAATTTCCAGCTGAATAACCGGGACCATGAACAGTTCCCAGAACAACAGTAGGGTCCTGTCCTCTGTACTCCATAATATCAATTTCCCCTATTTGTGGCCAAACCTCACCAGAGTTATCTGCTCCTAAAAGCCAGAATGCAGGCCAAATACCCTGGCCATAGGGTAATTTTATACGAGCCTCATAACGACCATAGGCCTGTTCAAATTTTCCCCGGGTGACTAATCTGGCCGAAGTGTAGGCAGAACCCTCAAAGACCTCTTTCCTGGCAGTGATAAGAAGATACCCGTTTTGCACACTTACGTTCTCACCCCGGCTTGTATAGTATTGCAGTTCGTTATTTCCCCAACCGGTCTCTCCTGTTCCTATATCGTAGCTCCAGATGGAAGGATCTGGAGCTCCATCAACATCAAAGTTGT
This sequence comes from Salinimicrobium sp., assembly GCA_049687615.1. Taxonomy (GTDB): domain Bacteria; phylum Bacteroidota; class Bacteroidia; order Flavobacteriales; family Flavobacteriaceae; genus Salinimicrobium. The sequence continues at coordinate 4,233 of JBAVJE010000205.1, forward strand.
CCTCCAGGACGAGATCTGAAAAGGTCGTGACCGTCTGTTCTTCGCTGGTGGTGCAAGCTGTTACAGTGAGTACGAGTGCCGTTGCCAGAACTATTCCAGAGAACACGAGAGAAATTGACCGTCGGGATCTTTTAGTATGCTGCTGACTATTCATAATAGTTCATTTTTCTTTTTTATTCGTTGTAGAAATAAATGTTGTCCACAGACAGCACTGAAATGCCCGCTGAAGCAAATACAATTTGAGCCAGATTAGCCTTATCACCATTTACAAGACCGGTTAATCCACCGCCTGTCGGATCTGAAAAGTCCGTGAGTGGGATATCAAAACTTATCCAGGTGCCGCTTTCCAGTTGCCCGCTGATATATGTTATCGCACCACCCGTATCATCGCCTCCCCCAAAAACACCATCTGGTCCAAAATCAATCAATTCAAAAATGATCGCATCTCCCTGATCAATGGATTCATCAATCCTAATATCTACGTGAAAATGGGTCATTTGAGATGCATTGACTGTAGGGTTTGTGAAGCTTGTAGCGACAAAATTTAAGTTGTCATAAGTAAGGATATTATTCTCCTCATTTATACTAACCAAACCACCAGTTGTAGTTTGTCCTTCAAAGAATCCATTGTAAAAATCTACAGGTACATTAGTATAAGCATCACTGAATACAGAAATCACATTCTCCGGTTTACGTGTGGGTGTGGGTGCAAGATCAAAACTTCCGGTAACTGTAAGATTCGCAGAGCCTTCTGCTTTAACACTACCCAATAAAGCGGTTATTTCAGCAGAGCCTACGCC
>JBAVJE010000206.1:0-7489 GCA_049687615.1 Salinimicrobium sp.
CATGTACACAGGTACTTATGGTCTTCATTGTTAAATAATATACATTTTGTGCAAAGGTATGAAATAACTATTATTTATTTTACGGGCTGAGAGCCTATTCCTAATTATGCAGTCTGGAAAAATATTCTATGAAAGTTTTAAAATTTGGAGGTACTTCTGTTGGCTCGGCAAAAAGCATCAGGAATGTGCGCAATATTATTGAGGCTCAGCCCGGAAGGAAGATCGTGGTGGTTTCGGCCATGTCTGGGGTGACTAATTTGCTGGTAGAGCTCAATGAAGTGTTGAAAAAAGATCAACAAGAGCAAATACAGCAAATTCTTCAGCAACTTGAAATAAAGCATGGCAATCTTATTGAGGAGTTATTTCCTGAAGAAAAAATCAAAACGACCACAAAAAAGCATTTTTTGATGCTTTTAGACCAACTTAAAGATATTTTAGCTGAAGATGCCGGCAGCTTACGTGAGGCCAGCATAGTGACCTTTGGTGAAACTTTTCTCAGTTACATTTTCTCAAAGTATCTTGAAACTGAAGGTCTTTTCAATACCCTTTTGGAAGCTAAAGATTTCATGCATATTTCTAATGTAGAAAATCCTGAAATTGAGGTGGTGAAAAAATTACTTGAGCAGACCCTTCAAAATGAAGTACCCTCTGAAGTGTATATCACACAGGGTTTTGTGAGAATTGACAGGAACAGGAACATAAGTACTCTTAAGCGTGGCGGCAGCGATTATACGGCAACTATTATAGCGGCTGCGATCAATGCCCGCGAGGTGCAAATTTGGACAGATATTGACGGATTTCATAATAATGATCCGCGGTTTGTTGAAAATACTTCGACACTTTCTCAGCTCACATTTGAAGAAGCAGCCGAGCTTGCTTATTTTGGAGCAAAGATTCTGCATCCGCAAACGGTGTCTCCGGTTAAGGACAGGAATATTCCCATCTATCTCAAGAACACTTTTACGCCCAAAGCTGCCGGCACACGAATTTCTTCCGAAGTGACCAACCTTGGACTTAAGGCAATTTCGGCTAAAGATGATATTATTGCTATCAAGATCAAGAGCAATCGAATGCTTATGGCACATGGGTTTCTTAAAAAGATTTTTGACGTTTTTGACAAGCACGAGACTGCCATTGATATGATCACGACTTCAGAGATCGCGATTTCCCTTAGCATTGATAACCCTGTGAATTTGCATAAGATCCTGGATGAGCTGGAAGCCTATGGAGAAATTTCTTTCGTACCCAATCATAGCATCAGTTGCGTGGTGGGAGAAGGCCTTATCAGTGATAAAGAAACCTTCCGCCTGTTTGAGATCCTCAATGATATTCCCGTGAGGATGATCTCCTACGGGGGTAGTAATAACAATATTTCATTGCTGGTAGATACCGGGAATAAAGCCAGGGCTCTCCAGGCCCTTAACAAAAAACTGTTTGAGGAAAGATCTTACTCGAATGTGAACTAGTTGCTTTGTTTATTTGTTTGGAAGAGATCATTCGTTTTGCGGATGATCTCTCTTTTTAGACAATTCCTGCTGCAGCCGGTTTTTCATTTCAATGTATCTCGAAAGCTGTTTTGTGCTGGCCAAATTGTGGTGCATAAGCATTTGCCCTGTAAAATTCGACTTTCTGTGAACCATCAAATTCTTCTGTAGTTCTTCTATTTTACTTCGGAAGTTTTTCGAATGTTCAACTTTGGAATATTTATTAAGTAGCAAAAATCCCTTTTTTTGAGCCTCTTTCCACAGTTCTTTGACGGTATAAAGTTTTACGGCTGCCGCAGCAAAAGCTGAAGGATCATCGGCTACAAATCCGTTCCATTCTTGAGCAGTTGCCATGCCTTCGGCACCAATTGAAGTTGTACCCGAAGGTGTACCCGCCTGCATGGCATCGGTGAACTTTCCTTTTAATCCGGCGCCGAACCGAAGCGGAGCCAGCAGCAGCCTCGCTTGTTGGATCACCTCCAAAGCCGAAATGGCCCGCCCCTTCACTAAGAATCCTTCTTTTTCGTTATGCAATTGTTTCACTTTGGCAGACGTATAGGCCCCATAGACGTGCAATTGTGCCTCCGGAAGTTCTTTCCTGATCTGCGGCCAGATATTTTGTTTTAGGTTCAATACGGCATTCCAATTAGGCTCATGCAAAAAATTCCCTATGCTAATGAAATTTTTACGGGTCTCAAAAAGGGGTAATTCAGCGATTTTTTCTTTGGAAGGAACATCCAGTAGGAACGGCAGGTAGAACAGCAACTCCGGGGGAACCGAAAATTCATTTTGGAGCAGCAAAATTTCAGCTTCCGAAATAATAAGGGACAAATCACAGCGGTAAATACTGGCGATCTCGCGCTTCGCCAGGTCAGTTTGGAAATCTGGAACGGTTGTTTTTTTGCCCTTTTTGAAGCTCTCCTGCCTGGCCTTTCTTAGAAAGTGCAAATCTTCGGTATCAAGAATTCTAACAGTATCAGGGCATGCTTCGGCTACTCTCCATCCAAATTGTTCCTCCATCATAAACCGGTCAAAAAGTACCATTTCCGGTTGCATTTGCTCAAGCAAAGCATCAAAACTGCTGTTGTTGAGTTCAATTTTGAGCGATTCAATTCCGAAGTCGTTTAAATTAACGGCATGAGGAGTGGTGCCGGCTGTAGTTCCAAAAATGACATTATAACCTTCTGTTTGGAAGAACTCAAGCAACTGCATCATCCTGCTACCCGCGGCAGAGGAGGAGGGTTCGGGCCAGACATAACCTATTACGAAAAGAGTTTTCATAGGTGGATTTTGCCCAAAAATACAGGTTTTGCGCGTTTCCTCTCATTTTTATTTCTGCCGCTTTTTTGTGACCTTTAAAGAAACATACGCAATGAGTCGAGGATTTGTAAAAGAAGAAGACCAGGAGGAGGCACCATTTATTCCCCCACGTGCGGCATTACCGGCCGGCGTCACCAACTATGTAACTCCCGAAGGTTTAGAACAGCTACAGCAGGAGAAAAAATCTTTGGAAGAGGAAAGAAGCGGCCTTAATATTAGCGCAGAGACCGAAAGAAGGCGAGCCCAGGCCGTCATTGATGGAAAACTGATGCTTTTGAACGAAAGGATCACTTCGGCCCGGGTTTTAAAACCAGAAGATCAGCCGGCTGAGGAAGTTAGATTTGGTGCGCTTGTATCATTGAAGGAAAGAAAAACAGGCCAGCTTCAGGAATTCCGGATTGTGGGTGTAGACGAAGCCGATGTTAAAAAGAAGAAAATCTCTTTTGTGGCGCCAATCGTAAGGGCTATAACCGGAAAAAAAGTAGGGGAGACGGCAGAATTTTTATTAGGTAAAGAAAAAAGAGAACTGGAAATCAAGAAGATCACTTACAAATAGCAAAATATGCAGGTATATGTTGTCATGGGAGTATCGGGAGTTGGAAAAACGACCATAGGAAAGATGCTTGCACAAAAACTTGGAATTCCTTTTTATGATGCCGATGATTTTCATTCCGAGGCCAATCTCAGGTTGATGCGTAGGGGAGAACCACTTCAGGATAACCACAGGCAGGCGTGGCTGGAGGAATTGGCAGAGCATATTCAGGAATGGCACAAACAAAAAGGAGCTGTTCTGGCGTGTTCCGCTTTAAAGAAAAAATACCGTAAAAAACTCAGTAGCATTCCGGAAGAGGATCTGACCTGGGTCTTTCTGCATTCGGAATATGAGGTGATCTACGAAAGAATGGCCGCAAGAAAAGATCACTATTTCAAACCGGAAATGCTGCAGTCCCAATACGACATACTCGAACATCCCGACACCGGTATTCATGTGGATGTACAGGCGACGAAAGAAGAAATAATCAAGGAAATTATGGAGAAGATAGCTGCTAAGAAAAAAGGATCTGAGATCGGCATCATTGGTCTGGGGGTCATGGGGAAAAGCCTGGCCTTGAATTTTGGCTCGAAAGGCATAGACACTTCGGTTTTTAACCGGCATGTGGAAGAGCTAGAAGTGGATATCGCCAAGAATTTCGCGAGGGAGAGCCGTGATATCTTTGATTTTCCCTGGTTTGATGATCTTCAAAGATTTGTAACTTCTCTTAAAGCGCCGCGAAACATTCTGCTTATGGTCAATGCCGGGAAAGCCGTAGACCTGGTTATTGAAGGTTTGCTGCCTTTCCTTGGAAAAGGCGATCTTATTATCGACGGGGGAAATTCACATTATAAAGATACCAACAGGAGAGAAGAATATTTAAAGGAGAAAGGAATACTGTTTATGGGCACAGGAATTTCGGGTGGGGAAGAAGGCGCACGTAAAGGACCTTCAATTATGCCCGGCGGCCCGAAAAAGGCTTATGAACGTGCAGGAAAACTTCTTGAAAAAATTGCTGCAAAAGACAAAAATGGAAAAGCCTGCTGTGCATATATTGGTCCCGGTGGAGCTGGACATTTTGTAAAAATGCTTCATAACGGGATTGAATACGGTGAGATGCAGTTGATCGCTGAAACCTATCATTTCCTGAGGTATTCCTATAATCTTTCTCCTGAAGAAATCTCAGAAATCTTTGAGCACTGGAACCGGAAAATGAAGAGTTTTTTACTGGAAATCACTGTAGATATCCTCCGAAAAAAGGAAGATCATGAGTTCCTTATTGACAAGGTACTGGACGCTGCCAAACAAAAGGGTACAGGCGGCTGGTCTACAAACGCGGCTTTAGAGCTGGGGGTGCCTTTAGATACTATAACGACAGCCGTGCTGGCGAGAAACATTTCCGGAAGAAAAGAAGAACGAGCAAAAGCTGAAAAACGCTACGGAAAGAAACAACAACAAACCTCTCAAAAAGGGGATTTTTCAAACCTATTTGAAGCCTATCGTGCTGCGAGTACAATCAATCATGCCATTGGTTTTGATTTACTTTCAGCAGCTTCCGAAGAGTACAACTGGGATCTTAATTTATCTGAGATTGCCCGAATCTGGACCAATGGCTGCATCATTCGGTCGGGGTTTATGGAAGAACTTTCAGTATTGTTTAAAGATTATTCGGGGCACCTGTTGCTTCATGAGCAGATTGTACCTAAAATAAAAGAAATGCTACCAAACCTGGCCGAAACAGTTGCAAAAGCTTTAAAAAAGGGATTTCCCATGCCTTTGATGTCTTCAGCGGTAAACTATTTTTACAGTTTTACTTCAAAACAATCTTCGGCGAATATGATACAGGCGCAAAGAGATTATTTTGGTGCGCATACTTATGAAAGAAAGGATGCGCCGCGCGGGAGATTTTTTCATTCAGAATGGGCGCAATAGAAATAGAAGGCCGGTTATTCGGCAGCCTTTTCTATCGTGAAATCTAAGGTGTCGACAATATCACCATACTCGTCTACTTCAATTTCAAATTCGATTTGTGAGGGACTGGCTTTGTAGCCAAGTTTTGCCAGCTGTTCGGGATCAATTTGAGCAATGTATTTTCCGGGAGCAAGGCCTAAATAGTTGAAATACCCGTCACCTTCGGTGAGAATTTCTGCAGCTTTTTCACCCTTTTCATTCAGAATATTAACGATGATCCTTCCCTGGCCACGGGTTTGACTGCCATCATTGAAATAAACCATTCCTCCAACTTCGCCCATCACTTCTACGGGAACATAGATTTCTTTAAAGAAGTTCGGTTGAGTTTTCACGAGGATCTTAGGGTTTGGAATTTTCCACGCGATATTATCCAGGCTAAGAGGATCAAGCTCAAGCAAAAGATCTATATAGGGCTGTAGCTCTGTAACGCGAAGAACTTTGCGGTCACTGTTGTAGGTAACCTTTCCACTACGATTCTTGAGTTCAAGCCCTGCAACTCCCGGTTCTAAAGGATCTTTGCTGCCGTTGCCATTAAAGTCTAAAAATGGGATAAGGGTAAGGGCTGCCCTGGACATCGCGGTGCGGTTACTGCTAATTACATAACCCGTATTATCATCCAACATTAAACTTCCTCTCGCTGATTGTACAAAAGAAGAATTTCGGTTTCCTATTCTTGAAGTAGCCGAAGTTTGGGCGAAATTGAAGGCATAGCGAAGGCCGACTTCAAAAATATGCGCATCTCTTAAAAAATTGTGTTCGTAGGCCAGGTTAAGAAACCCCTGCTTAAATACAGGTCTTTCGAATTCTGCTATGACATTATTAAAGCCTTTTCGGCTAAAATCATATTGCACCTGGGGTGAAAAAAGAAATTTATAAGGCAGACGATAGGTTTGGGATAAAGAGCTGTAAATAGTAGGCTCTTTCATGCGATCATTGTAGAGTCCGTAAGTCGTAAAATTAGTGCTCACGCCGAAAACCGCACCAGACAATAAGACCTGTGCCGTGGTAAATTCGGTTGTCGGCATAATGATCTGGTTGAAACTAAAACGGCTGAAGATGGAGAAGCTTTTGGTGCGAATAGGAGTGGAGAGGCTTATTTTTCTTTCCTCCAGGTAATTATAATTGATCGCGGTTTGATCTTTATCATAGTTGATGTAGTTCAAATCAACCTGCAGGTTATGGGGAGTGCGATAACTAAGCAAGGCTTCCCCTTTGACGCCATACATATATTCTCCTGAAAAGAGTAGCCCGGAGGCAATTCTCATCGACGAATTTACAAAAGGCATCACTTCGCCACTTTCAACTTCAGAAAGGTATTCCACACCACCACCAATGGTTATCGCATTACTTAGCCCGTAATTAAGGTTTAGTCTGCTAAAGCGATCATTCTCATCATTTTCAACGATCCCGGCACTAAGCGTATATTCCAGTTCTTTTTTCGGAACAAAATTGTAAGGGATATTAATTACTCTTTCCTCTACCCGTTCTTCACCGTAAGGTCCGTAAAATCTCAGGTTGACTGCCGTATTCCCGTACATTAAAGGCACCTCAAAACTGTAAAAACCAGAGGCATCTGCCTCTGTAAAGGCTACAAGGACATTGTTTACATAAAGTTCAACGGTCCAGCGGGGTTCGGTATAATCGTTTAGAAGATAACTTCCAAATGATCTACGGTTTTGCATAGGAGTGTTTGTGACCTGTACCCCCGAAACGGGTGCAAAAAGGGAAGAAGTAGCCCTGGTGAAAATTCTTCCCGCTGTAACCTGTGAAAGATAGCTGTTGTCATTGTTTACATAACGCCATTGATAGAACTGGTTTCGGGAAGTAAACGGCAGCCGGCTTGAATAGTTGAGCATCAAGTTGGTTTCCCCGCCCAGAAACATGGTTCCCAGGCCCAGCATCAGTCGGTTGTCGTTTTCAAAATCGGTTTGTTGAGTCGTAACCACGCCCCAATCCAAAGTTCCGGGTTTAAAAAACGGATATCTTCGGGAAATTAGCGTATCGGGTTGCACGACTCCTTTAACCCTGTCTAGATTTTCCCTCATCTTTTGCAGGCGCATTTCCTTTATTACAGGCAGCTCCTTATCGGTCTCCAGCTCCACGGAAAGACTTCGGAAAGAAAATTGGGTATCAAGACCCAAGATACTTCCGAAGAGATCAGACTTCAGATAATTTTCTGAAG
>JBAVJE010000207.1:0-9166 GCA_049687615.1 Salinimicrobium sp.
TCGGAAATGATCACTCCCCCGGGACTCAACTTTTCCATGATAAGCTGAAAGTATTTTGGATAATTAGGCTTATCGGCGTCGATGAAGACGAGGTCAAATTCCCCTTTTAGAGAGGGAATAATTTCAGTAGCATCGCCAAGGTGTTGTTTGATCTGCTCCTTCCAAAGAGAGGCGTCAAAATACCTTTTTTGAAGATCATACAGCTCCTCGTTCACATCTATGGTGTGTAAAATGCCATTTCTAGCCATTCCTTCGGCCAGGCATAATGCCGAATATCCTGTATAAGTGCCAATTTCCAAAATATTTCCTGGCTGTACCAGCTTAGAGATAAGGCTGAGCAGCCTTCCCTGATAATGTCCGCTAAGCATACGGGGTTGCAGGACTTTTTGATTTGTCTCGCGATTAAGTTGCTGAAGTAATTCCGGTTCTTTGGCGGTATGAGCGACTACATAGTCGTCTATTTCCTGAGGAAGAAAATGCATTTCTTTAAACGTTAGATCTAAGATATTAAATTAGAGGCTTGACTCTATAGTACGAAGATAAGAAAAGCCGGACCTTTAAAGGAATAGCTTAGGAATAAGTGCATCACCCCAACTATGACTAAGTCCTGCCTGGTACAAGGTGGGTTCAGAAAAAGGGAAATAGAATACCTATTCTCTAATTAACCGATTGACCAATAATCACAATTTTCTTTTCACCGAACCGGTGATCTCCTCGATCTCATCCTTGACCTTGACAATTTCTTTCTTCACATCACTACCAATGCCTTTAGCATCAATACCATGTTTTTCGGAACTGCGCATCACTTCAGATTTAATATCATTAGTGGCATTTTTGATGCTGCGCATACCTTTACCAAGCCCCCTGGCTACCTCGGGAACCTTGTCAGCGCCAAATACCATCACCAGAATAAAAACGATGAAAGCAATTTCGGTGCTACTAATAAAAAGAGGGAGTGTTTGCATGGGTACAAATATACTCAGAAAATCAATTACAAGAAAAACCGACCCGTTAAAGTGGGGTCTGAAAAATGATATTTTTTAAGTTTTTTATAAAGCTTTCAGTATCTGTCTCCCCCTGCAGCGACAAGCCTACCCATGGGCAGGGAAACTCTCTTGTTCTCGGAAGGAAACTTCTTTCTCCCTAAACAACAAACGCCCCTCCTTTTCAGGAGAGGCGTTAGAAGAATTTTTCCGAAGAAAACCAGGGGAACTATCCTTGATTCTTAGCTTTAAATTCCTGGAACTTATCGACCTTCATTTCCTGTGGCCAGGAGTTATTATCAACGTCTACATCGGCAGTTTCAAGATCAGGATCGACCTGTATCTTCACAATTTCTTTATCTGTAGCCAGAGCCCTGCTCACCTTATCATCGTTCTTTCTCCATATTTGAACCGGATAGGTCACTTTTTCTGAAGTTCCGTCGGCATAAGTATATTCAACAATCAATGGCATCACAAGTCCGCCCGGTTTATTGAATGTCACCTCATAGAAATACCTGGGAGTCTTCATTTTTTGCCTCTGTTGAGGAGTGAAATTGTCCATAAGATATTCATTAAGGGTTGGAATGTTTTCTACAGACTGTCCGTTCATACCTTCATCCATCTCTTCGCTACCTTCTTCTACTACATAAAGTAATTTTTCTGAAGAAGGATCCCGCACTCCGTAACGCTGCAACAATTCTATTCCTTCTTTTGTGGGCTTATCGGTAACGTAATATTTCTTCACCTCTTCTACTCCAATATCTACGTAATCTGTAGTATAAAACCAGCCTCTCCAGAACCAGTCAAGATCAACTGCCGAAGCATCTTCCATGGTTCTGAAGAAATCTTCGGGAGTAGGGTGTTTGAACATCCATCTTTGAGCGTAGGTTTTAAAAGCGTAATCAAACATCTCTTCGCCCATTACGGTTTCTCGAAGAATATTCAAAGCCGTTGCCGGTTTACTGTAGGCGTTGTTTCCAAGGTTAAATACATTCTCGGGGTTCGACATGATTGGAGAAATATACTTCTGGTCTCCCTTCATGTAATCTACTATTTTGGAAGGTTCTCCTCTTCTTGAAGGATATCTGGTATTTGGCGCGATATCTTCAGGATACTTCTCTCCATACTCCTGCTCTGCCATGTACTGCATGAAGGTATCAAGACCTTCGTCCATCCATCCCCATTGACGCTCATCTGAATTCACAATCATGGGGAAAAAGTTGTGTCCTACCTCGTGAATGATCACCGAGATCATTCCAAACTTAATACGGTCACTGTATCTTCCGTCTTCATCGGGCCGTCCAAAGTTCCAGCAAATCATGGGGTATTCCATCCCCTGGTTTTTGGCGTGTACAGAAATTGCCTTGGGATAAGGATACGCGAAAGTATGTTTAGAATAAGATTGAAGTGTATGTGCAACCGCTTTAGTCGAGTATTCTTCCCAAAGCGGATTTCCTTCTTTTGGATATAATGATACAGCCATCACCTCTTTACCACCGCCAACTTTCACAGCCATCATATCCCAAATGAATTTTCTTGATGTAGCGAAGGCGAAGTCACGTACGTTCTCAGCCTTTAGCTTCCAGGTCTTTTTCTTTTCAGAAAAACCTTTTTCCGCAGCTTCAGCTTCTTCCTGGGTCACTATGATCACAGGCTTATCATAAGTTTTTTTGGCTTTTTGGTAGCGCTTGTACTGCTCCCCGGTCAATACATCTTTTGGATTCTGAAGCACTCCTGTTCCGTCCAGAATATGATCGGCAGGAACCGTAATATTCACTTCATAATTACCGAAAGGAAGAGCGAACTCTCCACTTCCCCAGAATTGATAATTTTGCCATCCTTCTACATCGTTATAAACCGCCATTCGGGGAAAAAATTGGGCAATCTCATAAGAATTATTGCCATCTTTTTCAAAATGCTCGAATCCTGAACGCCCACGCCCGGTGACGTGATTGTTGATATTGTACCACCATTCGATATCAAAAGTAAAATCTTCACCCGCTTTCAATGGCTCAGGAAGGTCAACCCTCATCATCGTATAGTTGATCATGGTCTTTAACGGCTTCCCGTTAGCAGTGACTTTGGTCACATTGAACCCGCCGTCAAATGATTCTCCCATATATTCATCAACAAAAGAACCGGGTTGTGCCACCGGCGGGATCCCGTTGCCGTCCTTTAATTTTGCTAAGGACTCTTTTGACCTGATATTCTGATCCAACTGTATCCAAAGATACTCAAGATCGTTGGGAGAGTTATTGTGGTAAGTGATACTCTCGCGGCCGGTGATCTTTTCCTCGCGGTCGTGAAGCTCTATATCCATTTTATAATCGGCCTCATTTTGGTAATAAGCCGCGCCGGGCGCACCACTTCCAGTGCGATATTGATTGGGAGTTGAAAACTCCTCGTACAATTGCCTGAATTTGCTTTGATTGAGATGTCCCGCCTCTTGCTTCTCCTGCTGCTGAGGTGCTTCAGTATCCTGAGCATAGATTCCCGCAGAAAATAAAAAGAAAAAAGCCAAAAGTGCTGATTTCATGGTTTTCATATATAAAATTTAGGTTAAGGGTGCTAAAAATAATTTTTTTCTCAAGTCTTTTATTTAATCGCTGAATTTTAATGATCCGCGCGGTTGAAACTTTCCTAATAACAGACTTTTAATTTCGCCTTTGTTCCGGACTTTTATCACGTTTTTTTGTTGCGGAAAAAGATCAGCCAAAATCATATTTTCAATACTTATGTTATTGAAAGGTTCTACATTTTCAACTTCCAGGTATAAGACCAATTGATCGTTGTCGTATTCTTTTCCAAGGTAGTTGATCTTTTGAGCCTTCCCATTCACGCTTATTTTTAGTTTATCCAGAAAATACTTTTCAATGTACTTGTCCGCCTGGGGATGCTCATCTTCCTTTAGCAGAAATAGTTCCCCGCTAAACCGCTCCTTAAGCAATTGTTCTATATCGTCTACAAATACATGGGAAATAATCTGCAGGGATTTAGCTTTCGAATTATATTCAACATCGGTTTCGCTCACATAGAATTTATGTAATGCAGAAAAAGACATCAATGCCAGCAAGGCCAGAAAGAGCAATAATTTTTTCCTCATAAAAGAGCGTTTCAATAGAAGTCTTAAGTTCCTTCCAAAAATCGGCTAATTTCCATCAAAGAGTATTCCAGAATTCCCGTGGTATCTGTAGAGATACTTCTTAGACTGCACTAGCAGGAAAAGGTTTAATGATGAGGCTTCAGATCTCAGATTTGAGATGCGGTACAAGATGTTAACCAATTGGTTTTAGGTTTTGCTCTAATATGTCTTTGCCAGGATAACGCAAGAGAGTGAAGCAAGTTATTGAAAAGCTATTAGCCGTTAGCTGTTGGCCGTTAATAATTGGTAATAAGTCAATTATTTGCAAGCAAACGGTTGTAAAGCGAAGAAAGCTGCCACTGGAAAAAGTGCAGCTTGTAGTCTTGAATCCTGAATTTTGAATTTGTTTAAGCAGTCCTGAAAAGTTCGCTTTGCTCCAGCAGATATTCCACCAGGCTCATCTCCTTTTCTTCCTTTAGAAGCTCTCTTGGAAATCCATTTTCTTCACAATAATCAAAAAAGTCACTGATCTTTGTTTTTTCGATCTTTAACACCTCCAGGAAAAATTCGTCGTTATAACGCTCCCTCACGATTTCTTCAAGTTCTATACGACCAATGTACCTTTGAGGTTCCTCAACGACTTTTTTTCTTTTAGGGGCCACAATCCTTATGAGCCCGCTAATGATCGCCAGCGGATCTGCAGCCATAACCAATCCTCCCCCACTTTCGCCCAAAGCGGTGTTAATAACTTGGGATTGCCCGTCGGATGCGGGATACCAATCGGGGTACATTTGAGCAATACTGGCAGCTGAGAAAGATGGCAGGTCGAGCGGCACAACTTTAATATTCTTAACATCGGCAGCTATATTACCTGATAGATCATGTTCTCTTAGTACCACCTCAGGCAGTTCATTGACTCCTTCGGTGATCTCCACCAGCAGGCGTTGAGAACCTGCTATCTCTTCGTCAACTACTACGAGCAGCTCTTTAAATTGTAAGGCGGCAAAATAAATGGAATCTCCTTTTCTGGCCGGAATACTGAAGTTCCCTTGCTGATCAGAAACGGTTCCCTTGTTAGCGTTCTTGTTGAAAACAGTGATCCCTTCGGAATCATTTCCGGCAGGAACTTTAATATTTCCTTCCATCTCTGTTCGAAGCTGTATCTGGGCACAGGAAATTCCGTAGAAAAACAGAAAAACGATAAAAAGAACCTTCTTCATTGAATAAAGAACGTCAAAAAATATTAAAAATGAAAAAAATTATAAGATTTGTTGAAGTTTTGCAATGCTCTTAGAACTCTTTGTTTCCATTACCCTCGTTTTACCTACTTGCTTTCATCTGTTTGAAATTCTGACTTTGGGCCACCAAAAATTCGATAAGCTGCATCTCGTTTTCAGGCTTCAGCATTTCAGAAGTCAACCCGTGATCTTCGGCATAATAGATGAATTCCTTTAACTCATCCTGTTCCAGGTGAAGTTGTTCTTTAAAAAAGCTGTCGTCCCGTACCTCAAGTAACTTTTCGTCAAGCTCATCATCCCGGTCAGGTTTTGTTAGCGCATTTTTTGGAGTAAGAATTTTTCTGAAAACATTCGCGAAATTGGCGCCGTCGTAGATCATGCTTGTTCTCATGGCCGCGTTTGGAGGAGACACGAGCGAATCGGGCCTGAACGCGTGGTCGTAAGGATTGATTTCTGCCGCCGTTCGGGAAGGTAAATCCATCTCTTCCTTCGGAATAATTTGCACATCAGCTCTTACATTCCCCGAAAGATCATAGGGAGTCACCACCACCTCGGGCAGTTCGGTCACGGCTTCAGAAATAAAAACATGCAGCTTTCTGCTTTTTATCACGCCCTCGTCTATTATGACGGTAAAATCCTGAAACTGCAGGGAAGTAAAGTTGAGAGTGTCTCCTTTTGCCATCCTTAATTGAAATGTCCCGGTTTCATCAGCCACCGTTGCTCTCATAGCGGTATTATTAACCACCGCGATACCATCTGGATCTTCGCCTGCCGGAACGGTGATTTCCCCGCTCACCAGCACCCGATCCTGGGCAGCAACAGTAATAAAGAAAAACAGGAAGCTGAGATTGAGTAAAGTTTTCATGGGTCGGCTTTTTCTTAAAGGAACAAAATCTATTCTTTAAAAAATTCTAATTTCCGAATAAACCTTTGTTAAAGTAGTGATGAAGTAATCGAGTGATGGGGTAAGCTTGTGATCGAATGGTATAGTGATTTCTCAAACTAATCAAATCCATGAATCCATAGCTTAAGTAAAGTAAAGCGTGATCGCTGATTAATCTTAATTCCTGTTTTTTACTTCATCATGGCGTCACTCCTTAACTTCTTCACTTCATTACACCATCACTTCGTCACTCCATCACTATTCCCTATTTTTACACAAAATCAATTTCATGAAAAACCTTATCCTTGCCAGTACTTCTACTCTTCATGGACAGGAGTACCTGGAATATTTACTTCCGGAAATAAAAACCCATTTTTCACACTGTGAAGAAATCCTGTTTATTCCCTTTGCCAGACCCGGCGGAATTTCACATGAAGAATATACCAGTCTTGTGGCAAAAGCCTTTAAAAAGGTGGAGTTGGAGGTAAAAGGAATACATGAATTTGAGAATGCGGCTGAAGCTGTCGCCAAAGCCCAGGGAATTTTTACGGGCGGAGGAAACACCTTTTTGTTGGTACAACAGCTTTATGCACATGAACTTTTATTACCTCTCCAAAATGCCATTTTTGAGGGTACTCCTTATTTAGGTACCAGCGCCGGCACCAACATTGGCGGACTAACTATGAAGACCACCAATGATATGCCGATAGTGTACCCGCCAAGCTTTAAAACTTTAGGATTTGTGCCTTTCAATATTAATCCTCATTACCTGGATCCCGATCCCGGCTCCACTCATAAAGGTGAGACCCGCGAGACCAGGATCAAAGAATTCCACCAGTTCAATAACCAACCTGTAGTTGGATTACGGGAAGGCAGCTGGCTGGAGGTAAAAGGAGATGACATCCTGCTAAAAGGAGAACTTTCCGCCCGAATCTTCAAAGTGGACAAAGAACCTTATGAACTTCAAACCGACAGCTTATTGAACGACCTTAGCTAAGATGGAACTGCAAACTATTCTCAATCAAATTCAGAATGAATTCGCGGGTATCCAGCCGTCGGGAAAGGTAGCCTCATATATACCTGAGCTCGCCAAAATTTCTCCTTCGAAATTCGGGATGCACCTTTATGATTGCAGCGGTAACAACTATTGTTTTGGCGACAGCGAGGAACGTTTTTCAATTCAGTCGATTTCGAAGGTTTTCACTTTGGGCCTTGCGATGAAGATGATAGGCAATGATTTATGGAATCGTGTGGGAGTGGAACCTTCGGGCGACCCTTTTAATTCCCTTTCTCAGCTGGAAAATGACTCAGGAATTCCGCGAAACCCATTCATTAATGCCGGCGCCCTTGTAGTAGCCGATGTGCTTGTTTCCTCTTTTTCCAATCCCAAGGCGGCGCTTTTAACTTTTTTGCGCGAGATCACCGGCGACACCAGTATAGATTTTAATGAAAAAGTAGCAGCTTCCGAAGCGGCTGAAGGTTACCGCAATTACGCTATGGTCAATTACCTCAAATCCTTCGGAAATATTGAAAATGATGTGGAACAGGTTCTGGATTTTTACTTTCACCAGTGCTCCATCTCCATGTCCTGCCGGGAACTGGCCCAGTCTTTTATCATTTTTGCCAATCACGGTACCCTGTTGGATTCTGATAGAGAATTCCTAACCGGCCAGCAGGTAAAAAGAATCAACGCCCTCATGCAAACCTGCGGCTTTTATGACGAAGCCGGGGAGTTTAGCTTTGAGGTGGGCCTGCCGGGTAAAAGTGGCGTTGGCGGCGGTATAGTTGCCGTTCATCCACAGCAGTATTCGGTTGCGGTATGGAGTCCGCCACTTAATCCAAAAGGCAATTCAGCTTTGGGGATGGCAACTTTAGAAAGGCTTACCACGCTTACCGGTTATTCTATTTTTTGATATTCCTAAAGGTGAGATTAATGCGTGGGGCCTGTACTTTTTTTGTCTTCGGAAGGCTGTGCATCCAATAACGCTGTGTTTCCCCCTGCATGAGCAGTAAGCTGCCATTTGCAAGATTCAGAGAAACCTTTTCTCCTGAAGCTTTATGCTTCAGCATGAATTTTCGCTCTGCCCCCAGGCTAAGAGAGGCGATGGCAGGTTGTTCTCCCAACTCAGCCTCAGCATCAGAATGCCAGGACATTCCCTCCTCCCCGCTGTGGTACAGGTTGAGCAAACAGGAATTGAATTCCAGTTCCGTCTCCTGCTCTACGAGCTGCTTCAGTTCCAATAATGCAGACGTCCAAAGCCGGGCTTTTTTTGTCACTTTTGAATAGGTATATTCAAACTCTTTATCACCATACCAGCCGGTTTTTCTCTTGGTGACAATTCTCTTTCCGAAGATAATCACCTCATCTTGCTTCCACGCAATGGTGTCAAGCAGCTTCTGAAAATAACGATCTGCTTCGGCCGAAGAAAGGATATTTCCGAAGTAGTAGACTTCTCCTTCGCTGGGTAACAAATTCTCTTTCTTAAATAAATTCATGGGCTTTTGTAGGTTACAGGGTGTTATTTGATAGTTGAGTATGTTGTTTTTTTATCTGCTTTTTATGAAGATAAAAAAAATATCGCATGAAGTATTTGGTAGACCTTGATTGTTCACGGGGCTATTAAAGCTCAAAGTTTGAAAGCACTGCCTAAAAGAAACCAGAAAAAGGGAGCTTTCAAAAATCCTTTTTTGAAGAGGAATGGGAGCCGTATGTTCTAAATGTGACCTCATGCCCGATATTAAAATAAATCCTTCCGTAGAAAATATTATCTACGGGAAAAATGTGGTTCTAAAAGCCACATTGAAAATTTTTGAAAAATAAGCCTTTGGCTTTTTAACGGGCTGTACAAAAGAAAAACCAACTAAAGTTCTCATACTGGCGGCCCTGCAGGGAGCAAATGAAGTGAACACCAATTATATTTTTAACAACAGAAATTATCCTGATGTTACCATAACAGCAGAGAAAGCTAAAATGAAGTAA
>JBAVJE010000208.1:0-3366 GCA_049687615.1 Salinimicrobium sp.
TATTTTAACAGCTTTCTGATTTTTCAAAGACTTCTTCCAGGTGATTTATACCATAAACCTGCCAATTCTTGCGGTCATTGGAATTTTGTCGTATGCTGTTTTGAACTGTTATAGTTACAAAATTCACAAAAGCTTTAAAATAAGCAGTTTTTGTTTTAAATTAATAGTTGCTTTAACTATAAACAAACAACTTTTACAATGAAAACAATGAATTCTTTCCTCAGGATGGGCTTTGCAATGCTGCTCTTCCTGTTGACCCTTAGCTCATGTGACAATGAGAAAGACGTAGATTTAGCTGAAGACCCAGAGCTTCGGAATGATGTGTACAATCAAATTCTTAGTAATGAGGACTTGTTTACTGAATTTGTCACCGAGATGCGGCAAAACGATACAACAATGCAGTGGATGAGAAAAAACAAACCCATGATGCGTAATATGTACGGCCGAAACCAGGTGCGAAGCATGATGCGCAATAATCCCGAGGTGATAGACTCCCTTATGCAGGGAATGATGACAACAATGGAAGAAGATACCACCATGTTCCGCAGAAATCCGCAAATGCATCAACGCATGATGAAGCACATGATGATGATGATGGATCGGGATACCGCTATGTACAACCAGATGCAGCAAAGGATGGAGGAGCGCCGAAAAAATAGAATGGGTAATAGACGTAATCAATAAACAAAAATATCCCTCACTCTAGTAAGGTCTCTTTAAATAGAGACCTTTTTTTATGCCAGATCGAATGTTCTTCCGTATTTGGTTCCAGTGTAAAATTCCTGTAAAAAGAGAAAAAATCTGATCAACGCAGCCCGAGAATAAGCTCTTCCCGTTTGAATTTTTCGGGCTCTATAGCTTCCAGAATTTCTTTCAAAAAGATGTTTACATCAAATTCGGGATCTTCTACCAAACCTGTCCTTACCACCACCAGGTCTTTAGACGGAATAACAAAAACGTATTGTCCCTGAAAGCCGTTGGCAGAGAACATATCGCGTGGTACTCCGGGGAACTTTCCGCCGGAATTGAGCCAGAAATGCGCCCCGTACTGTCCCTCAGATCCTTTAGTAGGTTTTGTAGTATAGTCCACCCAGGATTCCTCAATGATCTGCTCTCCCTTCCAGTTGCCAAGGTGCAGGTAAAGCAGCCCAAATTTCGCCCAGTCTCTTGGGGTTGCCCAGGAGTAAGATGAGCCAACGTAATTACCGGCCAGGTCTGTCTCAATGACCATAGAATTCATGCCAATTTTGTCAATTAATTCTTCATACCAAAAGTTGAGATACTCCTGGTGAGAAGCAAACTGCTTCCGAATAAATCCTGAAAGTAAATTTGACGTACCCGAGGAATAATTCCAGGTACTTCCCGGTTCTCCTACCAGCGGTTTATGCAACTGTACCTGCGACATATCATCGGCTAAGAATAACATTTTTGTCACATCAGAGATCCTGCTATAATCTTCGTCCCACTCAAGGCCGCTATTCATGTGCAGCAAATCATTAAGCGTAATCCGGTTGCGGGCATCGTCCTCCCATTCCGGAAACAGGTGATCCTGTTCAAGAGAAATCTTTCCCTGTTTACGGAGAATTCCAATCACTGCACTTGTAATGCTTTTAGTCATAGACCAGCCCTGCTGCCGGACCTCAGCAGAAAAACCCGGGGCGTAGTGTTCGCCGATAAGGTGATCTTTATAAAGCACAACCACCGCCCGTGTCTGGTTGGCAGGGGCAAAAGCCGCATTTATGGCCAGACTGAGCCGGGAATAGTCGATACTTTCAAAAACCGAATCTTTTGCTTTACCAGTTCCGTATGGATAAGCTACGGAATAATTTGCGGTGCTACGATTGGGAAGATAGGTCACTCTTTGGTCACGACCGGCATCTTCGGGTAAAAGCGTACAGCCAATTCCCTTTTGAAAAGTGGATTTTCGGACCTTAATTCCCAAAACCTTTGAAACGGCAGCTTTGGAATCAAGAATTTTACTTTGGGCCCAGGAAACAGGTGAAAAACCATTGTCCTGTGCAGAGACGGTTTCCGGCTCCCTTTCGGCTACAAAGGTGCAGGAACACATATTCTTGGAAGCAAAGCCGGTAATAAGGTCGAGACGCGGATAGTAGATATATAAGGCGACAGCAATCGCGAAAAAAACAATCACGAAAGTGTAAGTAAGGATCTTCTTCAACTTTGGGATATTTTAAATTAAATATACATTTTTTTAACCTTTTTGAGAAACTAAAAAGCCTACCCGAATCTGGCCAAAATTCAATAGCTTTGCCGCCCGGAAATCTTTTAGTAAAAAAACAAGAAAAAATGGAGCCCGATAATTATACCACACAGGACCCCCCCAAGTTATACTCCAAAACCCTAATCCTGGTGTTTTCTCTCCTGTTCTCCCCCATTTTCGCAGCTGTTCTACTCATGGCCAACCTGCGTAGCCTTGGCAAGAATAAGGCACGACTGCAGGTGCTTATCTTTGCAGTTCTTTACTTAATCGCCACTGGAGTAGTTATTGCGGCTTTTCAGCTTCCACCAAGCTTAACCTTGATTGCTAACGTAATTGGAGCGGCAATTCTTAACGAGTATTTTTGGAAGAAACATATTGGAGACATCGACTTTATTAAAAAGGACTGGATAAGACCTTTGCTTATTTCCATGTTAATTGCCATGGTTGTGTTCTTCCTGTTGGCACTGGCGATGTAGAACGATTTTTCACCAGACTACAGCGATTTTTTTTCATGAGGTCCAAAAAGGCAATACCGCAATCGCCCCGGATGATTTGAGTAATGGCTGCCATAAAACAGACGAATCATTAAGCCCAGGTTTCTTCCTGCCTAAACAACCGTGAAATAAAGGGGTAGAATCGTTCTTTATGTCATATCACTAAGAATCAACATAAAAAATTGAGACCCTGGAATAAATTCAGGGTGACAAAAGAACTGATAAGACATAAGAATATAAATTTTATTTTCCTACTTTGGCCTACAAAGTACTTTTTTTATGAAAAACGAGCAGGAATACGCCAGGGATATTTCCGAGATCCGTTCAATGATGGAGCGTTCCACGAAATTCTTATCCCTTACCGGCTGGTCGGGTATTATGGCTGGAATTTATGCTTTGATAGGTGCATTGGCGGCTTTTACCCTCTTTGGCACAAGCGGGCTTTTACATAAAGGCCTTGAGAGGCAGGAGTTTAGCATGGAGCTTTTTAGCCTGGTGATGCTTGGCATTTTGATCTTGTTTTTAGCTATAGGCACGGCGGTTTTTCTCTCATATAGAAAGGCCCGAAGGAACCGACAGACATTATGGAATCCTGTGGCCCGACGGCTGGTGAGCAGCATGGCCATTCCCTTGTTTACAGGAGGAATTTTG
>JBAVJE010000209.1:0-9122 GCA_049687615.1 Salinimicrobium sp.
AAGCCCCACGATCTCTCCCTGGTTCACTTCCAGGGAAATGCCTTTTACAACTTCACGTCCTTTATAGGATTTGATAAGGGTGTCGGCGAATAATTTCATCTTAATATTGACATTTATTGAATGCTAAAAGTAAAACAAAGGATAGAGAAAAGAGAATAATGAGGTAAAGCATCTTAATTCACTTTCCTTTTTATGCTTTATTCTTTATCCTCATTCATATTTTCAAGCTCTTCCCAAAACTCGTAGGCTCTTCTCAGGTGCGGGATGACAATAGTACCGCCAATCAAAGTGGCAATACTCAAGGCTTCCATCACTTCCTCTTTAGAAAGTCCTTCTTTAAAACAGGTTTCAAGGTGATATCTCACACAGTCATCACAACGAAGCACTGTTGAAGCTACCAAACCCAGCAGCTCTTTTGTTTTCACATCTAGAGCACCCGCGGCAAAGGCGTTAGTGTCCAGATTAAAAATACGCTTTATGATCTTGTTATTATCGCCCAGGATCTTATCGTTCATCTTCTGGCGATACTGGTTAAATTCTTCTACCTTGTTATTCATCTCTTTTGCTTCTGAAGCCTTTTTTCTTCTCTTTTAAATACAATTTTAGATATTATGATACTTATTTCATAGAGGAAAAGTACCGGAATAGCCACAATGATTTGGCTTAAAATATCCGGAGGAGTGATAATAGCCGAAATGATCAACACGATCACCAAAGCAAATTTCCTGTATTTTCTGAGGAATTCGGGCGTTACCAATCCAATTCGCGTCAGGAAATAAATGATAATAGGTAATTCAAAGATTAGGCCACAGGCGAGTACCGAAGAGCGTACAAGGCTTATATAGCTACCAATGTCAAATTCATTCAGCACTTTTGAACTCACCTGATACTTTCCGAGGAAATTGATAGAAAGCGGGGTGATGAGATAATATCCAAAAAGAACTCCCGAAAAGAAGAGTAAAGAGGAAATAAAAATAAAAGTTCTCGCATTCTTGCGCTCCTTGGGATGAAGGGCCGGAGCAATAAAACTCCAGAATTCGTAAAGTATATAAGGAAATGCGATAATAAAACCTGCTGTAATGGCCGTCCAGACGTGGGCTGAAAATTGACCTCCCATAGTCCTGGACTGTATGGTGAAGGGCATTTCGTCAAAACAGAAGCCCCCTTCTAAGCCTATAGAGCTGGACATGCGACATAAGATATCGTAGGTGAAAAAATCGGCGTCGGCCGGGCCAAAGAGCAAAACATCAAATATGAAACTCTTCAGGAAAAAAGCCACGGTGGCAGCTATTACCACGGCAACAGTCGCACGAATTAAATGCCATCGCAATTCTTCCAGGTGATCCAAAAAGGACATTTCTGCAGGGTTTTTTTCTACTTTGGCCATTAAATAATTCCTTCTTTAATTAAGTTATGGAGATGGACTACTCCGTAATATTCTTCATCTTTGACCGCGAGAAGTTGGGAGATCTTATTTTCCTCGAGCACATCAAGGGCATCTACCGCCATAGCCTCAAAATCTATAGTCTTCGGGTCGCTACTCATGATATCTTTTGCCTGCAGTCCGGCGATATTGGTGCTTTTGTAGAGCATTCTTCTTATATCCCCATCTGTCACGATGCCAATAATCTTTTCGTTTTCGATGACCGCAGCGACTCCTAACATTTTTTCGGAGATCTCAACGATCACCTGCGGAATAGGAGTATTCGGTGAAACCTGTGGTTTCTGGTTTTGGTCGGCTATGTCACACACCCGGAGGTATAGCTTTTTTCCAAGTGCTCCTCCCGGATGGTACTTTGCAAAATCACTGCTGGTGAAACCGCGCAATTGCAGAAGGCATACGGCCAGGGCATCGCCCATGACCAGTTGAGCCGTGGTACTTGTTGTGGGAGCAAGGTTGTTGGGACAGGCCTCTTTTTCAACAAAGACATTGAGGGTGTGGTCTGCCTGCTGACCTAAAAAAGAATCGGTGTTTCCGGTAATCGCGATAAGGGTGTTTCCAAAATTCTTGATAAGCGGGACCAAAACTTTTATTTCGGGAGTATTTCCACTTTTGGAGATGCAAATTACTACATCATCCTGTAGAATAGTGCCAAGATCCCCGTGTATGGCATCTGCAGCATGCATAAAGACAGCAGGAGTACCGGTAGAATTAAGCGTGGCGACTATTTTTGTAGCAATCGTAGCGCTCTTTCCTATTCCCGTAATAATCACTCTACCTTTTGACTTATATATGGCTTCTACTGCGTTGGCAAAACTTTGGTCTAATAATTGCTCTAAATTTTGTATGGCTTTTGCTTCAGTTAAAATGGTTTCTCTAGCAACAGAAAGTATTTTTTCTTGAGGTGTCAAATTTGTAGAATTATGAATTGCATGAACTAAAGATTAATGTATCTTTAATTGTGCAAATGTATATAAAATTGTAACACAATTGAATGACTTCCCAGGAAATCGATTTACACGAACAGCTTAAAAAATACTTTGGTTTTAGTCAGTTTAAGGGCCTTCAAGAAGAGGTGATTACGAGCATTGTGAACGATCATAATACTTTTGTCATCATGCCAACGGGGGGCGGTAAATCTTTATGTTACCAGCTTCCGGCGTTAATCAAAGAAGGTACTGCTATTGTAGTTTCTCCCCTTATTGCCCTGATGAAAAACCAGGTTGATGCTA
Source organism: Salinimicrobium sp. (assembly GCA_049687615.1). Lineage (GTDB taxonomy): Bacteria > Bacteroidota > Bacteroidia > Flavobacteriales > Flavobacteriaceae > Salinimicrobium. The sequence goes on from JBAVJE010000209.1 coordinate 2,674, forward strand.
TCCGCGGAATTTCTTCTGAAAACGGAATAGCCCATGTGCTGAACTCTTCCCTCAATAAGACCGAGGTTAAGCAGGTTAAAGAAGATATTACTAATGGTATTACCAAACTTCTATATGTAGCCCCCGAATCTCTCACCAAAGAAGAAAATGTTGAATTTCTTCGCAGCGTAAAAATCTCCTTTTTGGCTATAGATGAAGCCCACTGTATTAGTGAGTGGGGCCATGACTTTAGACCTGAATACAGGAATCTGAGGAATATAGTTCAGAGAATTGGAGAGAATATACCTATTATAGGTCTTACTGCTACCGCTACTCCAAAGGTGCAGGAAGATATTTTGAAGAATTTAGGGATCACAGATGCTACGACTTTCAAGGCTTCTTTTAACCGTCCTAACCTGTACTACGAGATAAGGCCCAAGACTAAAAACGTCGATACCGATATTATACGTTTTGTTAAGCAAAACCAGGGCAAGACGGGTATTATTTATTGTCTTAGTAGAAAGAGGGTAGAGGAACTGGCCCAAACCCTACAGGTGAATGGAATTTCTGCAGTGCCTTATCATGCCGGGCTCGATGCGAAGACGCGTTCCAAACATCAGGACATGTTCCTTATGGAAGATGTCGATGTGGTAGTGGCTACCATTGCCTTCGGAATGGGAATTGACAAACCGGATGTTCGTTTTGTGATCCATCACGATATTCCTAAGAGTATAGAGAGTTATTACCAGGAAACCGGACGTGCCGGAAGGGATGGAGGAGAAGGCCACTGCCTCGCATTCTATTCTTATAAAGATATTGAGAAGCTCGAAAAATTCATGAGCGGGAAGCCTGTTGCCGAACAGGAAATAGGACATGCGCTGCTTCAGGAAGTGGTTGCTTTTGCCGAAACTTCAATCTCCCGAAGAAAATTTATCCTTCACTATTTTGGAGAAGAATTCGATGAGAAGACCGGTGATGGAGCCGAAATGGACGATAACGTTCGTAATCCGAAGAAAAAGCATGAAGCCCGGGACCAAATGGAACTTCTGCTTAAAACAGTAAAAAAAACAAGCCAACTCTATAAATCTAAAGATGTGGTGAACACATTGGTTGGAAAATCAAATGCTTTAATCAAGTCACACAGGACCGACGAAAATGAGCTTTTTGGAAAAGGCAGCAGTCGGGATTCAAAATACTGGATGGCCTTACTGCGCCAGGCGTTAGTTGCGGGATATCTGCGGAAGGATATAGAAACCTATGGAGTGGTGAAACTAACTCCAAAAGGTGAAATGTTTTTAGAGAAACCGGAGTCTTTTATGATGACTGAAGATCACATCTATGAGTTGAATGGCAATGACGGAATTGTTACCGCCGCCAAGGGATCTGGAGGTGGAATAGATGAGAAGCTGGTTAAAATGCTCAAGGACCTGCGCAAGAAAGTATCCAAGAAACTGGGAGTGCCGCCTTTTGTAGTTTTTCAGGATCCATCACTTGAAGATATGGCGCTTAAATACCCAGTTTCTATACAGGAATTGAGCAATATCCATGGGGTTGGAGAAGGAAAAGCTAAAAAGTACGGAAAAGATTTTGTGGAGCTTATCGAACGATATGTAGAAGATAATGATATCACCCGCCCAGATGATCTGGTCGTAAAAACTACCGGAGCTAACAGCGGCCTCAAACTATATATAATTCAAAATGTCGACCGTAAGTTGCGGCTTGACGATATAGCTGCTGCCAAGGGTATGGAAATGCCGGATTTTATTAAGGAGATGGAAGCCATTGTTTACAGTGGTACCAAATTGAATATTAATTATTGGATCGATGAGATCCTTGATGAGGATCAACAGGAAGAAATACACGAATATTTTTTAGAAGCTCAATCAGATAGAATTGAGCCGGCTCTTGAAGAGTTTGACGGCGATTATGATGAGGAAGAACTTCGGCTGTACCGCATAAAATTTATTAGCGAAGTTGCCAATTAATAGAATAATAAAATTTTAAGACCAGGAGCCGGAACAATTGTTTCGGCTCTTTTGCTTTAAAATTTTTTTTGAAAAAACCTCCTAAAGCTTTGTTATACCTTTAAATTTAGGTCGATATCTCTAAAAAGCTTTCTTATCTTTGCGCTTTAATTTAAAAAGCAGTTATGAACGACGGATTATACGCGAAATTTCACACTTCTAAAGGTAATATTCTTGTGGAGCTTGAATTCGAAAAAACTCCAGGTACGGTAGGTAATTTTGTAGGCCTTGCCGAAGGGAATCTAGAAAATGAAGCCCGACCTCAGGGAAAACCATATTATGATGGACTAAAGTTTCACAGGGTGATCCCAGATTTTATGGTACAGGGAGGCGACCCAAAAGGAACAGGAGTAGGTGGCCCCGGTTATCAATTTGAGGATGAAATAAAACCCGAATTGAAACACGACCGACCCGGAATTCTTTCTATGGCCAATGCCGGCCCGGGAACCAACGGCAGCCAGTTTTTTATTACCCATGTAGCCACTCCATGGTTGGATGGAAAACATACCGTTTTCGGCCACGTTGTGGAAGGACAGGATGTTGTAGATTCGATTAGTCAGGGAGATAAGATCGAAAAATTAGAGATCATCAGGCAAGGGGAGGCTGCAAAAGAATTCAATGCAGTTGAATCTTTCCGCCTGTTTAATGGCGCAAAAGCCGAAAGAGAAGCGGCAGCCAAAAAGCAACAGGAAGAACTAATGGGCGAACTTGCTCAAGGTTTTGAAAAGACTCAAAGCGGCCTGAGGTACAAGTTCATTGCTGAAGGAAACGGTAAAAAAGCTGAAAAAGGCAATACGGTTTCTGTTCATTACAAAGGCATGCTGGCTGACGGGACAGTTTTTGACTCGTCTTATAAAAGAAAAGAACCAATAGAGTTTCCTTTAGGAAAAGGCCATGTAATACAAGGCTGGGATGAAGGAATCCAGCTGCTAAAGGAAGGAGATAAAGCGCGTTTTGTTATTCCTTCTCATCTCGGTTATGGAGAAAGAGGTGCAGGCGGAGTTATTCCTCCAAACGCTACCCTGGTTTTTGATGTCGAGTTGGTTAAAGTGAAATAAAAGAGTTTATAAATAAAAGAAAACCTCACATTGTGAGGCTTTCCTTTTTATAAAACCTTCCAAAAAGGTCATTTTTGGGAGGTTTTTTTTAACCTTTAGTAGGATCTGGAGTGAGCCTCAAGTATGGTTTAACTTCTTTAAAGCCTTTAGGGAACATGCCTTTTGCCTCTTCGTTAGAAATCGAGGTACTTATCACTACATCTTCTCCATGTTTCCAGTTCGCAGGAGTCGCGACATTATGATCGGCGGTAAGCTGAAGGGAATCGATCACCCTAAGCAGCTCCTCGAAATTTCTTCCTGTGCTTGCAGGATAGGTGATCATAAGTTTTATGGCCTTATCAGGGTCAATGATATAAACCGAACGTACAGTAAGGTTGTTATCTTCCTTGGGGTGTATCATGTCATAAAGACCTGAAACTTTTTTGTCTTCGTCGGCAATTATTGGAAAATTGACGGTTGTATTTTGAGTTTCATTGATATCCTTAATCCAGTCTTTGTGAGATTGTACACCGTCTACACTTAGTGCGAGAACTTTTACATTGCGTTTTTCAAACTCTTCCTTATATTTTGCTGCCGCTCCCAGCTCGGTAGTGCATACAGGGGTATAATCTGCCGGATGCGAAAAAAGGATTCCCCAGCTGTCTCCCAGATAATCGTAAAAGTTTATTTTTCCTTCTGATGTTTCAGCATCAAAGTTTGGAGCTTTGTCTCCTAATCTTAATGTGCTCATAATGGTAATTTATTTTAGTTAACACTTAAAATTAACTCAATGTTGACCATTAATGCCCCTTTACTCAGTTAAAAAAGACTTAATGTTTAGGAGAAAGAGGAGTGTCTTATGGTTTAACTGCCCCCGGTATACTTCCATTTAATGCTACAGCCAATGCCGGGCTTTTGTGGCCCGGGAACAGGTCTACTGTTTCGTACAGCGTCAAGTGCTTCCCGGAGTTCCCTGCCATTCACGGGAATCCCATTTCCGGGGCGGGAGTTGTCCAGCTGCCCGTGGTAGATGAGCTTGAGATCTGCGTCAAAAAGGTAAAAATCTGGGGTGCATGCCGCCTGATAGCTGCGGGCCACTTCCTGAGTACGATCATACAAATAGGGGAAAGTGAAATTATATTTCCTCGCAAACTGCCACATAAGATCGGGGTGATCTTCTGGGACCTGTTGGACATCATTACTGTTAATTGCCGCGAATCCAAAACCCAGTACGCGGTAATCGTTTGCTATTCTCACGATCTCATCGGCGACATGCTTTACAAAAGGGCAATGGTTACAAATAAACATGATCACCGTCCCTTTTTCTCCGCGAACATCGGTAAGAGAAAAGAGATTTGCCGAAACTGCATCGGGTAATTCAAAATCGGTAGCTGTTGTACCCAGCGGAAGAAAATTTGATTTGGTTTCGGTCATTTTAGTCATTCTGTTAGATGTTCTGAAATTACGAAATCTCAACCAAATTTATCCAAATTTGTTATCTTGTTAATGAAATCAGCAGTCAGCATGAGAACTTTAGACCAGTGGTTTTCGGAGTACGCGGTAAGCCATCAAAACGAGACCAACAAAGCGATTCATTACATTTGTGTTCCCGCAATTTTCTTTTCGATTGTGGGGCTTTTAATGAGCATTCCCCCTTATTTCCTTACCGGAGTTTTTCCTATTTATGTGCCTTTTCTTGAGAACTGGGCTGTTGTGGTGCTTCTTCCAGTCTTGATTTTTTATATGAGGCTCTCACTTTCAATGGGCTTAAAAATCCTCATTTTTGCCGCTCTTTGTGTCGCGGGAAATTATCTTATTGGCCTTGTGGCACCTTTGTGGCTGGTCTCTATAATTATTTTTGTTATCTCATGGATAGGCCAGTTTTACGGTCACAAAATAGAGGGGCAAAAACCGTCATTTTTGAAAGATATTCAGTTTTTACTCATCGGCCCGGCCTGGGTGATCAAAAAGATTTTTGGCTAATGGAGATTTCATGGAAAGATTTTGACAAGGTTGAAATGCGGGTAGGAACCGTGCTGGAGGTGAATGAATTCCCCGAAGCCAGGAATCCCGCATACCGGTTACAAATTGATTTTGGGAAGGAGCTTGGGATTAAGAAAACATCGGCACAAATAACCAATCGTTATACCAGGGAAGAATTGCTGGGCACCCAGGTGATCGCTGTTGTCAATTTTCCGAAGAAACAAATAGCCAGTTTCATGAGTGAATGTCTCATTTTGGGAGTGGTAGGAGACAAGGGGGGTGTGGTGCTTTTGCATCCCGATGTTAAGGTCGAAAACGGCCTGAGGATAGGGTAAAAAAAACCGCCTCTACAGGAGAGACGGCCATTAGAAACATTTTTGTGTTTATATGTCTTCGAAGCTGATGTCGGTAAAGCTGGCCGCTGACGCAGGATTTCCGGCTTCTACGGTTTCCTCTTCTCTTTCGTAATCTTTCTTAAAGTTCTTTTGGTGACGTTCGCTAATCACTTCTTCTCCTTTTTCTTCCAGTATAAAGTCGGTCATCTCTCTGAGGATTTCGTTGAAACCTCCGAAATCTTCTTTGTAAAGATAGATCTTGTGCTTTTTGTAGTGGAAAGATCCGTCGTCGTTGGTGAATTTTTTACTCTCGGTTATGGTGAGGTAGTAATCGTCTGCCTTTGTCGCCCTTACATCAAAGAAATAAGTACGTCTCCCGGCTCTTAAGACCTTGGAAAAAATTTCTTCTTTTTCAATCGTTCCATTGTCGCTCATAATCAATGTCTTTTACTGTTTGTAAATCATAATGTCAAAAATCTAAAAAAAATTAACATTTCGCAACAAATTTTTACATTTCTTTTTCACTCAGTTGTTTAAGATAAAGCTCCTTGTAATAACCTTCTTCAGCCAGTAATTTTTGATGTGTACCCTGCTGCACAATCTGTCCGGCCTCCAAAATGATTATTTTATCTGCATTTTTAACAGAAGAAATTCGGTGGCTCACGAGAATGGTGGTCTTATCTTTAGAAATCCTGAAGAGATTGTTTAGGATTTCTTCCTCGGTTTCGGTGTCTACGGCTGAAAGAGAATCGTCAAAAAGAAGAATTTTTGGATCGTGAATAAGTGCCCTGGCGATAGAGACCCGCTGCTTCTGTCCGCCCGAGAGGGTAATTCCTCTTTCTCCAAGTACAGTGTCATAACCTTTGCTGAAGCCGGTGATATTTCTGTGGACAGCTGCATTTTTAGCGGCATCAATGATTTCTTCCTCACTGGCATCGGCTTTCCCAAACCTTATGTTGTTCCTGATAGAGTCGCTGAAAAGAAAAGCATCCTGAGGTACGTAGCCAATGCTGTTGCGCAGCTCTTTCAGGTTCATTTTCTCAATATTCTTACCATCTATAGAGATTTCTCCTGTTTCAACATCATACAGC
>JBAVJE010000210.1:0-11000 GCA_049687615.1 Salinimicrobium sp.
GTTCCATTCTTACCTATGATCCCAAGCCTGTCACCGGGTTGAAAATTATAGCTAAACTTATTCAGCAATTCTTTATCTCCATATGATTTGGAGATATTGTGAAGCTCTATGATCTTATTCCCCATGCGCTCCATATTGATCTCGAGCTGCACCTGGTGATCTTTTCGTCTTTTGGAAGCCCGGTCTTTGATCTCGTGAAAATCGTCAATACGCGATTTCGATTTGGTGGTACGGGCTTTGGGCTGTCGCCTCATCCAGTCAAGCTCTTTCTTGAAAAGTTGCTTTGCCTTATCTGTATTGGTTTGATCAAGAGCAATACGATCCTCTTTTTTATCCAGGTAATAGGAGTAATTTCCTTTATAGGTGTAAAGGTTCCCATCCTCCAGTTCTACAATCTCATTACATACACGCTCGAGAAAATACCGGTCGTGAGTCACCATGAAAATGGTAAAATTCTCTTTTCTGAAGAATTCCTCCAGCCATTCGATCATGTCAAGATCCAGATGGTTGGTGGGCTCATCCATGATAATGAGGTCGGGTTTGTGAAGTAGCATAGCCGCTAAAGCAAGACGTTTTTTCTGGCCACCACTTAAATTTTTCACCGGGGCGTGCAGGTCTTCCAACTTCAGTTTGAAAAGAATTTGCTTGTAAGTGGTTTCAAAATCCCACGCCTGGTGCGCCTCCATCTGCTCAAAAGCTTTCTGGTAAGCCTCTGCGTCTTCGGTGTTTTCGAGAGCTTTTTCGTAACGCTCGATCACCTTGAGGGTTTCATTATCTGAAGCAAAAATGGTTTCCTCTACTGTTAGCGCGGGATCGAGGTTTGGTTCCTGCGGAAGAAAAGCTGTGGTGATATCTTTTCTGAAGACCACGTTGCCCTCGTCAGGTACATCGGCGCCCGAAAGGATATTTAATAAAGAGGTTTTTCCGGTACCGTTCTTGGCCACAAAGCCAACTTTTTGACCTTCGTTGATTCCGAAGGAGATGTTAGAAAAGAGTTCCCGTTCGCCGTATGCTTTGGCTATATTTTCAACCGATAAGTAATTCACGCAGTTTTTTTGCAAAAGTAGTTAAATCAATGAACAATTATCAAGGCTCAAGGAGCAATAGATAGAAATAGCGGCAGAGGGGGACTGTCAGGTCCGGCAGAGGCGGTTTTCAGGTCAATAGTAGGCGTTTGTCAGGTCGAGCGAGATCATTTGTCAAGTCCAACGAAGTCATTTGTCAGGTCTCAAAAATGCCATTTTTGAGAGGTATTGTTTTTAAACTATTTTGAATCTTAAATGCTGAACCTGCAATCGATCAGATCGTTTTCTGTACTACCTCAAAAACCTTTTGTCCGTCGCACTTCAGGGTTTTCGAAGGATACTTCAGCAATAAAGCATAATCGTGAGTGGCCATAAGAATGGTTTTTCCGTTTTTGCTGATTTGCTGCAGCACCTCCATCACCTCTACAGAGGTTTGTGGATCCAGGTTTCCTGTGGGCTCATCGGCCAGAATGAGTTCGGGATCGTTGAGTAGCGCCCGTGCAATAGCTATTCTTTGCTGTTCCCCGCCCGAGAGTTGATAGGGATTTTTAAAACCCTTTGTTTGCATCCCCACCTTCTTGAGCACTTCTTCGATCTTATTGTTCATAGCCGGGCGATCTTTCCAGCCGGTTGCCTTAAGAACAAAAAGTAAGTTTTCATTGACATTGCGGTCATTCAGCAGCTTAAAATCCTGAAAGACCACCCCCAGTTTGCGGCGTAAAAATGGAATATCCTTCTCCCGAAGTGTGCTTAGATCGTAATCTACGATCTTTCCTTCCCCTTCAGTCAATGGAAGATCTCCGTAAAGCGTTTTCATAAAACTACTTTTTCCGGTTCCGGTTTTCCCGATGAGGTAGACAAATTCCCCTTTTTCAATCTCTACGTTGACTTCAGAAAGAATAAGGCTTTCCCGTTGATAGATGGAAGCGTCCTTGAGGTACAAGACGGTATTGGACATGAAAAATCGTTTTTGGTGAGGTAAAATTAAGAAAGAGAACGTAATTTTTAAGTCTTGTGTTGTTTTTCTTACAGGGAATTTTCAGTAGAAATTTTAAGTTTCATTTAACCTTAGCATATAATTTATGTAGGGGATAGGGCGTTATTACCACAGAGTTTCTTATATATTTGAATCATCAATAAAACCAAGACCTCGAATGAACCAGATCAAAACCTGTCTTTTTGTTGTTTCTCTTTCTTTAAGCCTTTCCGCATTTTCACAACAGTCTGCCATTCATACGAATGAGCTGTCTGATTATCGGCGTGCCCTGGAATTGTACAACAATCAACAATATCTTGCTGCTCAATCACTTTTTGATGACGTAAAGGATGAAGTGGAGAGCGAGCGTGTCAAAGCCAACTGTGCTTATTATATCGCAAATGCTGCCATTAGGCTTAATCAGAAAGGAGCAGATGAGCTCATGGAAGATTTTGTGGAACGTTATCCTACCAGTACGAGGACCAATGCTGCTTTTCTTGATGTAGCCGACTACTATTTTGAAACCGGAAAATATTCTCTGGCGCGCAAATGGTACGAGAAGGTTGAGCAAAAGAATCTTAGCAAGGCCGAAAAAGAGCGGTTTTACTTCAATAACGGTTATGCTTTTTTTAAATCCAATAAATTTGAGGAAGCGAAAGATTATTTGAACAGGGTAAAAGACTCTAAAAAATATGGATCTCAGGCAAAATACTACCTGGGATTTATGGCTTACGAAGGTGATGATTACCAGCAGGCCAACGAACTGTTTGAGGAGGTGGAAGATAAGGAGCGCTACAGCGAAGACCTTTCTTATTTCCAGGCCGACATGAATTTTAAGCAGGGAAATTTTCAAAAGGCTATCGACCTTGGCCTGGAACAGCTGCCGAGAGCAGACAGAAGGGACCAGTCAGAATTAAATAAAATCATAGGAGAAAGTTATTTCAACCTTGGAGAATATGAAAAGGCCATTCCTTATCTAAAGGAGTATAAAGGCCAGAGCGGAAAATGGAATAACACAGATTACTATCAATTGGGTTACGCTTATTTTAAGCAGGGAGACTACGAAAAAGCCATTAATGAATTCAACAAGATCATAGATGGAAAGAACGCCGTCGCACAAAATGCTTATTACCACCTGGCTCAATCTTATCTCAAAACCGATAAAAAACAGGAGGCGCTTAACGCGTTCAGGAACGCGAGCGAAATGGATTTTAACGAGAATATCAAAGCCGATGCCTCGCTTAATTATGCCAAATTGAGCTACGAGATTGGTAACTCTTATGAAAGTGTGCCGCAGGTCTTGATGACCTATATGGAAAATTACCCCGAATCTCCTGCAAAAGCCGAAATCAGGGAGCTGTTGATCAATTCTTTTATAACTACAAGAAATTATGAGGAAGCCATGAGGCTTCTACAGGGTAACAGGAATTTTGAGAATAATCTGGTCTATCAAAAAGTAGCTTTTTACCGTGGCCTCGAACTTTTCAATGAAGGTAGCTTCAGGGAAGCCCTGGATTATTTTGAGAAGTCATTACATGAGCGACGTGATCCAACAATCACAGCCCTGGCGACTTTCTGGAAAGCCGAAACCGATTTTAACCTGAGAAATTATCAGGATGCACTTATAGGTTACCGTGAATTTAACGGCATGAGCGGAGCACAAAAAGCTTCAGAAAGGGAAAATCTGGATTATAATATTGGTTACACTTACTTCAAGCAGAGGGATTATGACCGTGCTATAGAATTCTTCAAAAGATATGCACATGATGCATCACACGACCAATCAAGGCGTAACGACGCCTTGGTGAGGTTGGGCGACAGCTACTTTGTAAACAGCAGCTATTGGCCGGCCATGGAAGCCTATAACGGGGCTATGGCCTTACGGGGTTCTGAGAATGATTATGCGGCTTTCCAAAAAGCCATCAGCTACGGCTTTGTGAACCGAAACCAGACCAAAGTAGAGGAGCTTCAGAAATTTCTAAACCAGTATCCGCGCTCTTCCTATAGAGATGATGCTTCATACGAGCTGGGAAACACTTTGATCGCCATGAACAGAACTTCCGAAGGAATGGAGTCGTATAACAGGTTGATTCGTGATGTGCCCGGGAGCAGCTTCGTTCCGAAGGCATTACTCAAGCAGGGTCTTATCTATTATAATAACGATCAGGGCAGCCAGGCGCTTGAGAAGTTGAAAAAAGTGGTGACAGATTATCCCGATTCTCCTGAGGCTGTGCAAGCCGTAAAGACCGCACGATTGGTATATATTGACCTTGGCAGGACAGATGAATATGCTGTGTGGGTGAAAAATCTTGATTTTGTTGAGGTGACCGATGCCGATCTTGACAATACTACTTTCGAGTCTGCCGAGAAGCAGTATCGCGAGAACAACACTCAAAAAGCAATTACCGCTCTTGAAAAATATGTGAATTCTTTCCCTAATGGATTGCACGATGTGCAGGCGAATTTCTACCTGGCACAGCTTTATTACCGGGAAGGGAACAAGCAAAAGAGTGTCCCCAACTTTAAATATGTGATCTCGAAAACCACTAGCAATGAATATACAGAACAGGCTTTAGTTCGTTTGTCTGAAATATTCCTGGAAAGCAGGAATTATTCTGAAGCCATTCCGGTGCTAAAACGCTTGGAGCATGAAGCATCTTATCCTCAAAACGTCATTTTTGCACAATCTAACCTGATGAAATCCTACCTGGAATCGGGGCAGTATGATCAGGCGGTGAGCTATGCCGAAATGGTTCTGGCTAATCCCGAAGCCGAAAAAACTGCCAGGAATGATGCTCAGGTAATCATTGCGCGTGCCGCGATGAAGACAGGGAATGAAGCAAAAGCGAAAAGAGCTTATGCCGAAGTACAAAAGTCGGCTACCGGCGAACTAGCAGCCGAAGCCCTTTATTACGATGCTTACTTCAAGAATAAAGAAAGCAATTACAAAGCTTCTAATGAACTTGTACAAAAGCTGGCCAAAGACTATTCGGGCTATAAACTCTATGGCGCCAAAGGTCTTGTGCTTATGGGCAAGAACTTCTATAAGCTTGGAGATGCTTATCAGGCAACTTATATTCTGGACAACGTCATTAAAAATTTCTCGCAATTTTCTGATGTGGTGACAGAGGCGAAGCAGGAACTGGCCCGCATTAAAGCCCAGGAAGCCAAAACCAACGCTTCTGTAGAAACCAACAACTAATTTTCATAAAAAACCAAGCTTTCCATGAAAATCATATCATTAAGGAACTACTCATTTATTTTGTTCTTTTTTATAAGCGGCTTTCTGTTCGCGCAAAAGAATCCGCAGGCTATCAAGAGCGATTCGGTAGTTGTTGTAAAGCCATATACGCCCAGTATTCATGATGCTTTTAAGATCAAGGAAACGCCCTTGATCACAGATACCATTAATCTGGAGAAAAAGCCGGTAAACTACAGCATCTTTTCTGTTCCCGTAGCTTCTACTTTTTCGCCGGCCAAAGGTCGTGCGACCACGGTAGAACGAGAACGACCGCCAAAGTTGTATGACAATTACGTGAGCCTGGGCTTCGGAAGCTATACCAGCATTCTTGCCGAATTCTACAGCAATATTGAAGTGAATCGCACAGATAACTTCGGAATTTTCCTTACCCATAATTCAGCTCAGGGAGGAATAGATGATGTTTTCCTTGACGACAGCTATTACGATACGAGACTTGACCTCAATTACTCCTCCCGGCAACGCCATATGCTCTGGAACCTGGATTTTGGGGCAGAACATCAACTTATCAACTGGTATGGACTCAAGCCGTTGTTGGGAATTACCTACGGAAATATTGATCCCCAGCAGAATTATATGAGTGCTTATGTTGGAGGAGATGTGCGTTTCGAAGACTCTTTCTTTGACCGGGCCAAAGCAAAATATCGCTTTTTTGGAGATGCTGAAGGTTCGACTGAACACAGGTTTGAATTAAAACCAACATTGGAGATCCCTATTGGTGGAGAGATCTTCCATACCAATTTTATTCTCGACTATGTAGGAGGCAGCTTTGACCGAAACTATTTTACTAAAGAAGGCATAGATTACGGCTTTTTGAATGCCGGAATAGAATCAAGTCTCCTTATCCTTCGAGATGATCTTACGTTAAATCTTGGAGCAGCTTTGTTTTACAGCAATGACACCCAAAATAGTGATGGCGGCCTGTATTTTTATCCGCAAGTAACGGCCAGCTATGAATTTGCCGGTGATTATTTTATTGGTTACGCAGGGCTGGAAGGTGAATTAAAGCAGAATTCTTACTATAATTTTGTGCAGGAGAATCCTTTTGTATCACCAACGCTTAAAATTCAACCAACAGACCAACAGTACAATGCCTATGCAGGTGCAAAGGGAAAATTATCTAATAGTGTAGGGTATAACATACGTGCCAGTTATATCGCTGAAGATTTCAAGCCATTGTTCAGGCATAATTTTAGACAAGGCCAATCTACAGAGGAAACTGAAAATTACGGCCACCTGAATTCTTTCTCGGTGGTGTACGACCAGGTGAAGACCATTTCAGCTTTTGGGGAATTGACCTATAATTTCAGCAGAGATTTTGAGCTTCGGGTCAATGGAGAATATTTTATCTACGATACAGACAAAGAGAAAGAAGCCTGGAATCTTCCCGACTATAAAATGAACCTTTTTGCCGACTACCAGATTAGTAAAAACTGGTTTGCGGGAGCTAATCTGTTCCTGGTAGGAGAAAGAAAGGATGCCATCCAAAATTTTGGGGAAGATCAGAATATTAAAGCTGTAACTCTGGACGGCTATTTAGATCTAAATGCTAATTTGGGTTATCGTTTCAATGACAGACTTTCCATTTTTGCCAAGGGAAATAACCTATTGGGCGATAATTACGAGAAATGGCTGGATTATCCGGTACTTGGTTTACAGGTGATGGCAGGAGCGACATATAAGTTCGACTTCGGAAGGTAAGTTTAAAAACTCATTTTTGAAGGGCCGGTAAAATTTTTACCGGCCTTTTTAGATTTTGGAAGCAGCTGAAGTATAGGTTAAAACATTCTTAACAATTACATAACATTGGAATAAAAAGAAAAATAATGGGAGTCGGTATTTTTGCGGCCGATTAAAGAAACCCGTTAACAAATCTGAATTCTAATGGACCGGGTTTTGAAAGAAATTTTTAAAAATGGCAAAAGGTAAAAAATTCAGACGCACGCAAAGAAACAGGCCGTATCTTAACGTGTTAGACTTTATGGTGCAGGAAAAAACATTTCTCGCTATCGTAATGATTGGCCTGGTATTGGCCGCTATTTTGGCGGGTTATGGAAGAGCCGGAATGTGGCTTGGTTTCTTCTTTGCAGCATATGCGACCATCGCTAATGACAGTATCCAGTCGCTGGGAACCTTTATCGAAAGTAACAAGGCCCGAAAATGGTGGGTATTATGGCTGTTCGTTGGGGTTATTTTCCTGGTGACAGTCACCTGGAGTTGGTTCCATTTTGATGGGGACGTTACTTATCAAAGGCTGCTAAGCTCTGATGGAACTACAAAATATCCGCATCCTGAGTCTTTCAGTTTTCTGCAAATCATCGCCCCACTGGTGCTTTTGATACTAACCAGGATGAGAATGCCGGTATCTACAACCTTCCTTATTTTAAGTGTTTTTAGTGCCAATACATCAGGAATCACATCGGTGGTTTGGAAGAGTTGGAGCGGGTACATTATGGCCTTCGTACTATCTTTCCTTGTGTGGTACTTATCCTATAACATGATCAAAAAGTACTTCAAGAGCAGAAAGGCACATACGGCCTGGACAGTTGTACAATGGATTGTGAGTGGTACACTCTGGGCAGTATGGGTAATGCAGGATGGCGCCAATATCGCCGTTTATCTTCCGCGAACTCAATCGGCTTTTCAATTTATAATCTTCTGTTCTACTATTTTCCTTGGTCTTGGACTGCTGTTTTACCTACGTGGGGACAGGATTCAGGAAGTGGTAAGTGAAAAAGCGAGAATCTCCGATATTCGTGCGGCTACCTTAATTGATGCAACTTATGTGATTCTGCTTATTTATAAGCTTTTCATCAGTACCGTTCCAATGAGTACAACCTGGGTTTTCCTTGGGGTAATTGGAGGTCGTGAAATAGCTATAAGTTTGGCCAGAACTAAAAAGGGTAGAAAACACCGTAAGAAAGCCGGAAAAATGATCTTTAGAGACTTCTCTTCAGCAATGATAGGATTATTTGTTTCTGTAGCATTGGCTGCCGGTGCCAACCCCGAGATAAGACAGGCAGTCTTTGATGCTGTGACCAGTTGGTAAATTAACTTTTATAGATAAAATTAAAATGCGCACCAGGTTTGGGGCGCATTTTTTATTTTTAACCAAAAGTTTATAAAATGAAAAAATATCTCTGTCTGCTGCTCTTCTTCGGAACGCTCATCTCCTGTGATCAAAAAGAGGAAGTTGATTTAATTGTATATAACGCCAAAGTCTATACTGTAGATGATGATTTTTCGGCTGCGGAAGCCTTTGCAGTAAAAGACGGAAAGTTCGTCGCTGTAGGAACTTCAGCAGAGCTTCAGGAGAAATACAAAGCGGCTGAAAGTATTGATGCTCAGGGCAAACCTGTTTACCCGGGGTTGATAGATGCACATGCTCATTTCTATGGCCTCGGGATGCAACTGCAAAGGGTTGATCTCACCGAAACCAGCAGCTTTCCTGAAGTCGTGCAGCGTGTCACCGAATTTCAGGATAAAAAGAAGGTTGATTTTATCCTTGGCCGCGGTTGGGATCAGAACGATTGGGAAGTGAAAGAATTCCCGGTAAAAGACACCTTAGACGCTCTTTTTCCTGATACTCCCGTGGCAATCACCCGCATCGACGGTCATGCCTTACTGGCCAACCAGGCGGCTCTTGATGCCGCCGGCATTACCACCGCGACTCCTGTAAAAGGTGGTGAGATTGAACAAAAGGATGGGAAACTTACCGGAATCATCATCGATAACCCTATGAGCCTTATTGAGAAAGGTATTCCTAAAGCAGGGGTGAAGAAGGAGTCCATCGCACTTTTAGATGCTCAAAAAGTGGCTTTTCAATACGGCCTTACCACTATCAATGATGCTGGGCTGGACAGAAGTGTGATCGAATTAATAGACAGTCTTCAGCAGGCAGGAGAGCTAAAGTTGCGCATTTATGCGATGATAAGCAACACCCCCGAAAATCTTGACTATTATCTGGAGCGTGATCTCCTGAAAACCGACCGTTTAAATGTGAGAGCCGTAAAATTTTATGCAGACGGGGCTCTGGGTTCAAGAGGTGCAGCTTTAAAAGAACCGTACTCAGACAAGCATGATCATTACGGGGCATTGCTATCTTCGGTAGAAGATTTTAAAAAGACAGCTGCCCGAATTGCCAAAAGCGAATATCAAATGAATACTCATGCTATTGGAGACTCGGCCAATTATGTGGTGTTAAGAACTTATGATTCGCTTATAGGGGAAGCAGGAGACAGGCGATGGAAAGTGGAACATTCCCAGGTGATCGATCCTCAGGATTTTCATTATTTCAGTAAAAATATTATTCCATCTGTACAGCCCACGCACGCCACCAGCGATATGTATTGGGCAAAAGACAGGTTGGGAGCCGAACGTGAAAAAGGAGCCTATGCCTATAAGAGATTGCTGGATGAAGCCGGGATTATAGCTTTGGGAACAGATTTTCCGGTGGAGAAAGTGAGTCCGTTTTTGACCTTTTACGCTGCCGTGGCCAGGAAAGATACCGAGAATTTTCCCGAAGGCGGTTATATGAAAGAACAGGCCCTTTCCAGGGAGGAAACTTTAAAGGGAATGACCATATGGGCGGCCTACAGCAATTTTGAAGAGGATGAAAAAGGAAGTATTGAACCGGGAAAGTTCGCCGATTTTGTCATTTTAGACAGGGATATTATGGAAGTCCCTGAAACCGAAATTCCGCAAATAAAGGTGAAGGCAACTTATCTGGGCGGGGAAAAGGTTTACTAAAGAAGCTTGAAAAATGGCATTTTTGAGCCTGTTCTCCCGGAGCAGGCTCTTTTATTTCCCGCCGTTTGCCAAGAGGTCCTGGTGACATTGCTCTCCCAAAGTAAGGTATGCGGAGTTAGAAAAATCAAGTGTTGCCGACATAAGGCAATTTTCAACATTACAATGTCCTTTTTCTGCAGGATCATTGGGATCTTTATATTCATGTAGAGAGAGTGCGGGGGTGCCATTGTTAACGAGCCCGAAAAGGTGTCCCAACTCATGTCTTAAAGTGGTATGTTCAGTCAGGCTTCGGTCGTAGGAGATCTCCATGACCGATTTTTCAAAAATTACAATCGAAGTATTTCGATAGGCGGTGCCAAGACTTCTTTTTTCTATCTGTCCCGAAACCCCTTCTACGTCTTTAGCCGAATAATTGTCGGCAAAAAACACGAATACCCCAAGATCCTCGTCTTTTGAAAAGACGCTTCTGTATTGCGCCTCGACATCTACCACTTCCTGGGTGGTATAAGTGCCAACCTCGGGAGAGGGAATAGCATTCAAAATGATATTTATTCCGCCGGGTTTGTTGAGGTAGGTGTTTAAAAAAACCTTGACCTCATCAAGAGCTTTCTGTTTGGGCGCAAAACCTTCCACATATACGATCTCCAGAGTCATGGAAGTGTAATTGTTGGCGGTCAAAAAGTCCTGGGAAGAACTTCCTAAAGTGCGTTCATTTGGATCAAGTTCCTCTTTGGCACAGGAAGTAAGCAGGAGGAAAATCACCAGGAAACGAAACGATTTTTTTAGTAATTGCGGCATTCGATTTAGTTATTTTACAGAAAGTCTTGCAAGATAATCGTAATGTTCGCCTTTTTTAAGAAGTTCACACGAAAATCCGTTTTTTGATGCAGCTAAAGATAAAGAATCAAAATCAAGATACAACCAGTCGAAATAATTTGAGTTTTCTCCTTTATAGCTTAGGCTGTAACTGAGTTCACCGTAATATCCCGCT
>JBAVJE010000211.1:0-3997 GCA_049687615.1 Salinimicrobium sp.
CCTGTATCCTCTCCAAAAATGAGAGTTTCAGGGTATTTTTCGAAGATCTTATCAAAGTTATCGCGCAGTACCAGTCTACCGTCCACTTCTTGGGCATCGTCACTATATTCTGGTTCAATAGCCTCAATATTAAGCGCATTGAACTTGGAATCACTGTATAAATGGCTGCTGTATTGCGGCTGAATTTCTTCAGTGTAATTATTGATCCAGTTGATGAGCGCAGTTCTGCCTTCGGAATCTTCACCTAAAAGATAACGCAACGCCTTACGTGCGGTGGCTAAAAGTTCTTTTTTGAGAGGCTCTTTATTTTCGGTAATTTCTTTCTTTAACTGAAGTATAAAAGTCTTATTCGCGCTGCCGGCAGCAGCTTTATCTAACACTTCAAGAATTACTTTTTTGCTATTCTTTACTGGAGAAACATGGGCTTCCCAGGCTGCTTTTTTCCCGTCTCTAACCTGTTTCTTGATGTCTTTTTCTATCTCCTGCAATTCTTCATCTGTGGCGAGATTACCTTCTATCATCCACTGGCGCATCTTGACATTACAGTCATGTTCTCTTTCCCACTGCAGGCGCTCTTTACTCTTATAGCGCTCATGCGATCCCGAAGTGGAATGCCCTTGCGGCTGGGTAAGCTCTTGCACGTGAATTAATACGGGAGTGTGAGATTTACGAGCGATGTGAGCTGCCTTTTCATAGGTCTCTATAAGCGTTGGATAATCCCAGCCCTTCACGGTTAGGATATCAAAGCCTTTATTTTCATTGTCGCTTTGGAAGCCTTTAAGTACTTCAGAAATGCTTTCTTTTGTGGTTTGGTGTCGTGCATGTACAGATATTCCATATTCGTCATCCCAAACATTCATCACCATAGGCACCTGTAATACACCGGCCGCGTTAATGGCTTCCCAGAACACACCTTCACTTGTACTGGCATTTCCTATAGTTCCCCATGCGATTTCATTTCCATTATCCGAAAATTTTTCGGCATCAATACCTGCAACATTTCTATAGATTTTGGAAGCCTGAGCCAGACCTACTAATCTTGGCATTTGCCCGGCGGTAGGAGATATGTCTGCGCTCGAATTCTTTTGCTGCATTAGGTTCTTCCAGGTTCCGTCTTCCTGTAGACTATGAGTGGCAAAGTGACCTCCCATTTGTCTTCCGGCCGAAGATGGTTCCAGTTCAACATTTGTAGTGGCATATAATCCGGCAAAAAATTGCTGAATATTAAGCGCGCCTATAGCCATCATAAAGGTTTGATCCCGGTAATAACCGGACCTAAAATCACCATTTTTAAACACCTTAGCCCAGGCGAGTTGAGGAACTTCCTTACCATCTCCGAAAATTCCGAACTTGGCTTTTCCGGTCAACACTTCCCTTCTTCCTAATAGACTGCATTCCCTGCTGGTAACCGCAAGCTTGTAATCCTCAATAACTTGAGCCTTAAAATCTTCAAAAGAGATTTCACTTTTTTCGGAGGTTTCGCTTTGCATAAATGAGTGTTTTATTTACCACAAATGTAACAAAAACAATGATTAATTACAATTCAATAAAATGAGAAAATTTTGGTTTTTTAGAATTCAAAAAGGGCTTTTAATGCCAATTCTATAAAAAAAGATGATTTAAGTGTCCTCAATTCAATTTTTAGAAATTGAATGCAGGGGGATGGGGAGAATTAAGCAGGACGAATTTAGAACCACTCGCGGGTAAATAGTCCTGAGAGCGTTCTAATATCGAGAGTAGCGATAAACCTAATTTTTTGATCGTAATTTCCATCGCCAAATTCCCAGCCATTATTGGAATAAACCGGAAAGAACAGCTCAAAATAATTCTGAATAAGACTCAATCTGATTCCTGAATCATAAAGAAATTTTGCCGATTGATTTTTGTTCTTTACTACCCCAACATCAGCATAAGCAAGTACCCACTTCCAGATGGTGGTGCTATTATTGATTGTCGTGATCCACTGGTTCGCATACTGCGGCTCGAGCATGGATTTAAAACCACCTTCAGCCAGGATGATTTGTTGACTAAATAATCCACTGGTTTCACTTCTTCCGTAGTAGTTATAGTCAAACAAATAATCTGAGGGGCGGTCAAGGGCGAAGCTAAAATAATCGCTGACGGGTAAATCGTTGTACAGAAAAGCACCTCCAAAAAGGCGAAAATTCAATTGCCGGTCATTTTGAAGTAATTTCCGGTATTCGAGGGTAATCGATGCTTTGCTGAATTTTTTGGATAGTTGGAAATCAACACTTCCTGCATAATGCTCTACCAAACCAGGATTTAGATACGAATAGTTAATATTAAAGATACTGTAGTCCGGAACATTTAAAGCATTTTCCGCACTTTCATCCCGGTAAACGTTAATGTTACGCACCATCATGTATTCCTTTCGACTATCTCTTAAATAATTCTTTCGGAAGGAGAGCGAGAGAAAAGGAGTAAATCTCTGGTACATAAGATTGTAACCATAAGAGAACCTGCTGCCGCTTATACCATAGCGCATGGCATATAGGGCGTCATTATCAAAAAAGATGAGATGGGAAAGACTCGCACTTCCTACAAGAGTTTTGCTTCCCAACCCATAGAGGGGAGCAAAAGAAAATTGGAAATTCTTTTCAAGCAAAGTTTGATTATAGAAATTGGCACCCAGGGCCAGCCCGTCGTAGAGGTTATAATCGGCTTCGGGCATAAGAAAGACCTGATTATATCGTGGGTCTTCAATGTCTTTTAGCAGCCTAAACTGTAAAGGTTTGTTCATAATACCACCGAGTCTTCGATAATTGTTCCTCTGATTGATTTCGGGGACTATGCCCTCATAATTCAGGGCAACGGTTCGTACCCTGGCAGCGGGAATTTTCACGGTTTTACTGTGATTAACATGCTCTACCCAGGTTTTATAGACAATTTCATCTCTGTTAAGACCGTAAATTTGCACCGGCATTCCGCTCCCTGCCCTGTTTCTGATGGTCACTTCCAGGGAATCTCCTTCGATTTGGAGATTTCTTAATTTGAAGTCGATCTTTTCATTAGTGCTGATGTAGTCATCAAAAAACCAATTAATATCTTTTCCCGCATTTTTTTCAAGGATGAGTTTAAATTCTTCCGAAGAAGTAGGTTTTAGACGATTTTCTGAATAAAATTCTTTTATAGAATGTTGAACTGTTTCATCCTGAAGGAATTCTTCAAGGTATTTAAAACCAACGCCTGCTTTGTATGGATTAGCGATATTCCTGTTAAACTTGATCAAAGAATCCAGTGGGGTAGTGAGCGGCTGGTCAAGATTCTTCCTTGCCATATACATGTAAAGCAAAGAGTACTTATCGTTAAACTTAAGATCGGCTGCATGAAACCATCTGATTCCTATGACATCACTAAGGCTTCCCAAAACTTTTAAATCTGGATAATACTCCTTCATGTACTCCATCATAAGATGGGTTTCAATGGCATCATAAACCCAACTCTCTTTGCGGGGGTTAAGCAGGAGCGTATTTTTGAGATAGTTGTTGGAAATAGTTTTTAGCTGCTTGAGGTCATAATTGAAACCTTCGGGAAAAGGCCTGATGAATTTAGGGAGCTGGTTAAGCCCGTATACAGGATTATGAGCGTAGTCCTGATGAGTTGAAAGCAACTTGTGATGAGGATACTTCCCCAAATTGTTCTGAAGAAAATTTACGATTCTCCTAATGAGCAAGGTCTTGAGAACCGGACTAATTCCTTCATCATCAATATTAGTGAGCACATGAAGACTATCAATTTCAAAATCTTCAAATATGATATTTTTGGTTAGATATACCTCTGTCTCCAGGCGTTCTTCACCATTCATAAAGACAGTCTTCGTCCCGCCCAGTGGTTCAATCTTTTCCAAATTAAATGGGGAAATGGCAGAAAGGTAGGGAGGAATATTTAATTCGATTTTCAAGTCCATCTTTGGATGGTAAAAATCGTCCATGTTTTTATGACTATATACCTGCCAGCCTTTATCATAGACCCCGGG
>JBAVJE010000212.1:0-3621 GCA_049687615.1 Salinimicrobium sp.
AAGCAGTATGAGATCGAAGAAGAGTTTCGTGAAATATCTTCTGATGATTCCTCTGTGCTGATTATTGACAGGTGGACTCCTTTGTCTGTTTCTAAAAATGAGCCGGTTATTAGAAGTGTAATGGTTCTAAAGTGGCAAGACGAGAAATGGATACCCATCCATAAACATATGTTTCTGAAAGAAGAGGCTTCATACAACTCTTTACTGCAAAGCGAGAATAAAGCTTTGAAAACATCTTTATCTGAAAAGGATGCTTCCCTCATACAGTCTCGGGAACTTGTAAAAAAGAACCGGGAGCAACTTTTGCATAAGGAAAAGCTGGCAAATTTAGGTCAGCTTTCCGCAGGTATTGCACATGAAATAAAAAACCCACTCAACTTCATCAACAACTTTTCTGAACTCAGCAAAGAATATATCACCGAGGTCTTTGAAAACCTGGAACAAATGAAGGAAAATTCAGTTCCCAAAGAAGTGATTGAGCTCCTGAAAAATGTACAGATCAACCTGGAGAAAATACACGATCACAGCTCAAGAGTTGATAGAATAGTAAGATCAATGCTCATGCATTCCAGGGGTGAAGGCGGGAATAAAGAGTTGACCGATCTCAACGGCTTGATTAAGGAATTTGTCAATCTGGCCTTTCATGGAATGAGGGCCAACCAAAAACCAATCAATGTAGATATAAGCCTGGATCTCGATGAGAATATTGAACCTGTAGTAATCAATCCTGAAGAATTCAGCCGGGTGATTCTCAATTTGTGCAATAATGCTTTTGATGCTATGAGAGAAAAGATTCTCATGAGGGAAAGCGCTAATTTGGCTGTGGTAGGTGACTCCTCTAACTTGAGCAGGAAAAAATACCTTCCGAAGTTAAAAGTTAGCACGAAACAAAAAGTCGGCTCCGTCAATATTTGCATTGAAGATAATGGGTCCGGTGTCCCAAATGACATAAAAGATAAACTAATGATGCCTTTTTTTACTACCAAGAGAGCTAAAGAGGGTACCGGTTTGGGCTTGAGTATCACCCAGGATATCATTAAAGATCACAAGGGCCGCATCAATATAAGCTCTAAAGAGAACGAATTTACCAGGTTCAATATTACTTTACCAAGCCTGGGTAAAAAGAAAAAATGAAGTGAACTCGTCAAGAGTTTCATTAATCCACTGTAGAGGAACTGTTAATGGAATAAATGCATCTTTTATGGCGAAAATTTTAGTAGTGGACGACGAGGCAGATCTCCAGATTCTGATCCAGCAGAAATTTCGGCAAAGGATCAGACAAAAGGATTATGAATTCATTTTTGCAATGAACGGGAGAGAGGCACTTGAAAAGCTCAAACAAAATCCGGATATAGATCTTGTACTCAGCGACATCAATATGCCCGAAATGGACGGGCTCACCCTACTGTCAAAGATTAAGGAAACCAATTCGTTGCTGAAGTCTATTATAGTCTCGGCTTATGGCGATATGGACAATATTAGAATAGCAATGAACAGGGGGGCCTTCGATTTTGTAACTAAACCCGTAGATTTTAAGGATCTGGAGATCACTATCGACCGAACAATAGCCCAGGTGGAGCAGCTTAAGGAAACTATTAAGGCTATTAAACAAAATAACATTCTCAAGATGTACGTAGATGAAACTGTCCTCAGGTTCATGGAAAATAAGGGCAGTGACAGCACATACACTGAAAATGAAACTGTCGAGGCTACGGTGGCTTTTATCGACATCATCGAATTCACGAGAATTAGTGAGAGTCAGCCTCCCGACATGGTCGTCAACCTGCTCAACCGGTATTTTGATTTGATGGTCAAAGAAATCATCGACAAAAATGGAATTATAGATAAATTTATGGGAGACTGCGTTATGGCCGTTTTTATGGGAGAAAACCACTTACAAAGAACAGTAGAAGCAAGTCTTGAAATAAAGAAAAAGCTAAAAACCCAGCAGGCAACCGTTACTGAAGAAAATTATAAGCCCAGTATTTCCATAGGGATCAATAGTGGAGAAATGATATCAGGAAATATAGGTTCACATACTTTACGGCGGCTTGATTATACGGTTGTGGGAGATGTGGTAAACATCGCATCCCGCCTGCAGGCTGTCGCATCAAAAGACCAGATTTTCACAACTGCCTTTTGTTATGAAAAACTAAAGAATATTTTCAGTTTTAAAGAAATTGGAAAAGTATTAATCAGGAACAAAAAAGAACCTTTAATGGTTTATGAAATTTTAGGATAAAACAGGTTTTATATGAATAAAAGAAACAGAATAAACTGGCGGTCAATCTTTTCGCTTTCCTCTATGGTTTATTCTGTATTGGGTGTAATGTCCGCCATGATTGCCTTAGAAGGTTTTATGCTGCCAAACCACTTTTTGGATGGGGGCGTAACGGGTATTTCGATCGTGCTGGAGGAAATTTTGCAAATTCCTTTTACCATTCTCTTGATAATTATCAACCTGCCGTTCCTGTTTCTGGGCTATAAAAAAATTGGAAAGACTTTTGCAGTCAGGGCTTTGATTTATATTGTTTTGCTTACCATTCTGATGCATTTTATTCAAATTCCGGCTGTGACCGAGGATAAGGTGTTGATCGCAGTATTTGGCGGATTCTTTATTGGTCTGGGAATTGGATTGGTCATTAAAGGAGGAGGAGTTTTGGACGGGTTGGAAATTATGGCATTCTACACCGTGCGAAATTCCGGTTTTACCACCGGAGAAATAATTTTGGCATTCAATGCGTTAATATATCTTGTGTCCGCATTTGTTTTTAGTGTGGAAACAGCCATGTATTCATTTTTGGTCTACTTTACAGCGATGAAGACCTCAGATTATGTGGTAGATGGTTTTGAGGAATTTACGGCATTAACCATCATTTCTAAAGATTGTGAGCAGGTGAAATCTTTTATTGTGAAAGATCTTGGAAAGGCCATTACGGTTTTTAAAGGAGAAAGAGGATATTTACCAGCCTCTTATGAAGTAAGACATAATTGTGATATTGTAATGACTATAGTGACCCGGCTGGAGATCCATAGAATAAAAGAGGCGGTTCTAAAAATAGACCCAACTGCATTTTTCTTTGTACAAAGAATAAAGGAAGTAAGAGGCGGAATAGGTAAACATACAGATCAAGATAAGATAAATGATTAACTACGAGAAAATTCGAGAACAGGTAACGGCTAAACTGGAAAATCAACTTCCGGCATATCTAAAGTACCATTGTCCCGAACACACATTTTATGTCCTACAAAAGGCTATTCATATAGCCGAAAAGGAAATTGTTAATCAAAAGGAGCTGTTGCTGCTAAAAATAGCGGCCTTATACCACGACACCGGGTTTACGGTGAATAGGGAAAATCACGAAGAGATTAGTTGTCAAATCGCCACAGAGGAACTGAAGGATTTCGGATTAGATTCTGAAGATATTCATGAGATTTGCGGAATGATCCTGGCAACAAAAATTCCACAGCGACCTATGAACAGGTTACAGGAAATCCTTGCAGATGCCGACCTGGAATATATGGGCACAGACAAGTTCGATGACTTTAGTAACAGGCTTTACGAAGAAATGAAGCATTTTCAGCCTGATCTTAGTCTTGAAGAATGGGATGAAATTCAGG
>JBAVJE010000213.1:0-6406 GCA_049687615.1 Salinimicrobium sp.
TCTGAATCACCTGGTATCTGCACCAAAAAAACAAAGAGCTATTATGCTAATGGTAAACATCAGATGGTTTAGTCTGTGGCTTTATAATTCTTAACACCCACTTAATTTTAGCATTTTAACTCTTAAAATTTGCCAAAACCCTGTAGATTTATTTTCTTGAAGTTAAAATTTAAATGAAAATACTTTCAGCCCCTAAGCCTGAACCCTATGAGCACACATAAAATACACTCCTGTCGCAAAAGAATCATTAGAAAGAAGGATAAATGGCAAGACCATGCATTAGTCTTTCTCCTATTTATTTTTCTTACTTCCTTAAGTTATGTCGTTAATTAGTTTTTCCTAAGCAGTTTAGTATTTATTCTCAACAAGATAGCTGGTGTTTTACCCATGAGAATTGCAAAGGTTTTCTGCCCCTGGCATCATCACCTAAAGGCCGAGTAAGTTTGATATCAGGTTGATACTCCACATTTACTTATATACAAATCAACTCTTAATTATGAGATTTTGTAATTAAGAAATTTTCATAAAAAGGCGACTTCAGTTTATTCCCAATCGGGCATTGAAGCATTTTCCACCACCAGATATCTATCTTCTACACTATTAATAACATCTTCTATTACCAAAGTTAAAATATCCGGTTGGGAAAGTCCGTCATTGGAGGTATTCACGAAGATCACTTCGGCCTCATTAGGAGAAAATCTGGGATCAAGATCATTAGTTCCCGAAGTTTTTTCGCTTGAAAGATCTGTAACCAGCCCCGTACTGAAATCATATAAGAAAATTCTGGTATCCAATTGCCTGTAGGCATCATTTTCAAAGCCGGAGGTATCATGGGTATACAACAGTTGATTTCCCTGTACAGAAAGGTCCAGACCTCCCAATGCTCCGGTAACATTATTTAAAATCTTTTCAAGTACCTCTCCGTTAAAATTAATAATAAAGAGATCGGCATCGTAGCCTCTATTATTATTGGTTATTAGGGCAATTTCACTATTGTCTTCACTCACATTCACCTCAGTAATAAAATCACCATTTGTTGCTTCATAAATCAGGCTAGTGCCTCCACCGGTTCCATTCACCTGGTATAGCCTGCCAAAATTTGGATACACCAAAGAAGCCCCATCGTTAGCCCATGAAAAATCTATACTGTTAAGGTTAAATCCATTTACCGGGATATTTGAGGTAATTTGTTTTTGCTGGGAGCCATCGGGATTCATGGTGAAGAGATGTGTTTGCCCCTCTACTACCCTCAAAAAAGCGATTTTGTTAATCGAATTATTTTTTCTTGGTCGAAAGCTGTTTTTATCAGGAGAGGTTAATTGATATTCCTCTCCCTCGGGATTTTTGGAATAAATAACACTATTGCCGTTTACAGTACGTGTATATAAAATTCTGCTTTCGGGAACATCTTTTGTTTTGAATGAAAACAAGGAACTCATAACAGGATCATTCACACTGTCTGAAACCTTCACCTGCCAAAAATAACGATATCCAAAATTAAGACCTTCTACCGTGTAAGTTGTGTCTTTAATATTTGAAAAGGTTTTCACTTCATCATTTACTGCATTCCACAACTCCAGTTCATAAGTAAGTTCATCTCCTTCAGGATCTGAGGAATTCCAAACCAATTGAGCTGTTACATCTACTTCTTCAGAATTATCCTCAGGAGAGAGGAGTTGGGGCGTTGCAGGTTGTTTATTGTTTGCCCCAGACTTTGACATTTCAAAGGCTACACTGGAGGTTGTTCCTTCATTGACTGTCACTGATTCAAAACTTGTAGTGTACCCTTCTACCTCCGCTTTCACCGAATAATTATCTACCAGAACATCTGGCAATAAAAACTCTCCGTTTTCGTCTGTAAATACTGTACTTGAGGCGGGACTTGTGGATATTTTAACATTCTCGAGAGGTTCATTGCTCGACTTCTCCACCACTTTTCCAGAAATATTTCCTTTAAAAGATTCCCCGACAGTATCTTCAGAACAGCCAAAAACAGCAAACAGTATTGCAATAACAAATAATTTAAAGTGAGTGCTCATATGATTTAGGATTATTCTAATTCTTGCTTTTTTAAAAATATAAATTCAGGCCTAACCCGAAATTGAAATAATAATCATCTCTTTTCCCATGTGAAAGATTATCCAGCTCGTCGCTTAGTACCAGGTTATGTTCTGCAAAAAGCTGTACCCCAATTCGGGAAGAGAAAAGATAACGTAGGCCTGCACCGTATTGAAACTTTAAAAAATTTGTCTCATGGTTTTCCACATCAGCAGGTATGACCGGATCTCCTAATTCAAAAATATAACCCGGCCCTCCATACAGAAAGGGTGCGAAATCGTCATTTGGCAAAATATTTAATCGCGCATTTATGTCAATACCTCCAAAGGTGCCCTTGAATTGCCTGCCATTGTCAAGAGTGAAATAATTTAGATTCCCTCCAATATTAAGGTGGGAAAAAAGTTTTTTCTCATATCCTATACGGCCAAAAAATCCGGGATCTCTCACAGAGTAATCTCCGTCGATCAAAGATATTCCTCCAGAAAAATTCAAGCTGTTTTTAGCTGTTTGATCAATAAAAAGCCGGTTATTTAGGCCCAAAGATTCTTCCGCTTTTTTATCTGCCAAATAATCTACCACCAGTTGTTCGTTTACCTCTGCCCCTCCCTGGGCTGACCATAACCTGTCTTTTATTCCTTCAAGAATTAGATCTTTAACCGCTTTTTCAATTGCATCCTGCACTGCCATTTGCACCGGTTCATTTTGGGTGATACCAGTTTCGGCTTCGAGCAGTCGTTGAAACTTTACAAAACGGAAAAAACTGCCATCCAGAGCCTGGGAAAGTATGGTTTTTGAAACATAAACAGTTTTAAGAATTTCCCCACTACTCGTTGAAACAGCACGCAGATAAACTGTAATTCTATCCTGCCTGTATTTTGCAGATCCTCCCAACCCAAAATATCTGGCCCCAATTCCACCGGTTAATATATTGGTGTCATACGAAATTATCCCTCCTTCCAAAATTAAACCCGCGTATAACAGTGCAGGCAGAGGAGGTTCATTGGGATTTAAATTTTTAATGTATTCCTGTTTGGTATTCCTAATGATATTCCTTTCGGTAGATAGGTTGCTTAAATTCTCTCGTTCTATGGGAATAAACCAACCGGAATCTTCCAGTGCTTTAATAAGAATAGTTGTTCCTCCCTGGGTTACTGCAGTACTAAATGTGGAACCATTCTCTACCGCTTTATACTGCCCGGTTTGGTCACTGAAATTATAAACTGCAACTTCCAAAGGATCACTGGCCGGCGGCAGATCTTTCAACGCGCGGGCTCCCGAGGTGAGTTCTCCTGTCCTCGCAATCGTTTTTTCAAGGGGTTGATTAAAATAGGCGCTACAGGAATTTAAAAAAATGAAACAAGAACAAAGAAAACCATTAAAATAAAACTTATTCATAAGGGGGTAGGTTAGGTTAAATTAGGTTAGGTAGTTGGAACTATAATCTGGGTTTCTTCTCCGGTAGAAGTATCTAAAATATTAATCACTAAACCTTCAAGAGATCTATAAATTTCCAAAGACAGTGTGCCATAGGTGAAAGTACCTTCCTGATCAAATGAATTAAAACCCTCTAACTGTTGTTGCAGCAGAGTTCTCGAAATCTGGCTGAGTAACTGCCGATTTATGCTTTCTCCAAGTTTTTCAAGTTCTGTAGGTTGTTCTCTGGGGTCAATTCGGGCTTTTAACTGGTTTTGAGAAGTTGCTGAACTCAACATCCAGCTGTAATTATAAGGATTACCTCCGAAAGCAGGATTGGTTGGGGTGTAGGTCAATTGTTGACCGTAGCCAATAAAACCGAGGAATAAAATAGATGAAAAAAGTAATATATTTTTCATTTAGTAATGTTTAAAAGAGTTCGCTTGTTGTTGTAATTTCTGAAGATGCGCCAGGCTTCTCTGAAGTGAAACCATCGCCATCTGTTTTAAATATTCCTTTTTAGGCCGGGCAAAAAATCTCATGACAAGCTGGTCTCCCACCGAAACCGATATTCTTGTCATTCGGCCGCGTGAGGGCTCCTCATCAATTGTTATGTTGTAGGGAGTAACAATTTCCCGGTTGTAAAATTCCGAATAAAAGTACCTGTAAAAATCCCTTCCCGCCTTGGTAAGGGTATTTTCTATTACCAGCCCATTCAAAACAAAACCATCCTGGGGAGGTGCTTCGTCCTGGGTAATAGTCACTGTATTCTTTTTCTTTATTTCGTTAATAGAACTTTCTGTCACCTGAAATTCCAAACGGTCTTTGCCTATAGGTTTTCGGTCCTGGTCGTATATGATCATAAAGACTATTACATTGCCTTCAGCACTACGGTTAACCTCGGTGGTAGACAAAATCAGCTTTTCATGGGCTTTCAGAAAAAACCGGTCTCCCTGGCTGGTCCTGGAAGTATTCCCGGCCCTATCTTTTTTAATCACTACAAATTCATACTCCAGGTTTCTATCTGCAGGAGTTTTATTCTCTGCCGTAGCACTGAAATTGATAAATTCACCTTTATCCTCAACTTTAATTCTTGCGACAATTTCTTCATTATAAAATTGCGAAAAAGCCGGATTACTTAACAGCAGACCGACTATCACAAGGAGTAATTTTAAAGAAGAAAAAGTAGGTGACTTCATTAATTAAAACTGTTTATTATTAGTGAGGGGGTGGCATCGGTTTGTATAAATTTTAAAGATTTTGTTAGATTGTTCACCCCATTCCTTTCAAAATATTTGTCATTACCCTGTTGCTGAAGTTCTAAGGAGATATCTTCCTGTGGAGCGAACACTTTATCTATAATGGTATTATAACTACCATTCTGTACCAGATCTGCTATAGCTGTTCGAGCCAAATAGTCCAGTTCTGTTTTGTTCGAGTTTCCATTCTGAAGTAAATTAATTTCACTAGCCTCTGTTCTTGTTCTTAAATACACCTCATTCATTTCCCCAATCTGTACAAGAGAAACCGAATTTCCATTGATTTCAGCATTACGTGGATTGGTACTACTTATTATATCCAGGTCAAAAAGGGTAAAAGGGTTTAACTCTTCACCTTCTAATACCTTTTCAGGACCTGTTTTCTCAATGTATGTTTGAGAATATAAATCTGAAAATGAAAGGAAAATCAAGAGGAAAAAATAGTAATATTTTTTATGAGTTTTCATAGCGCATAAAATCAACATTATTAAACAGAGGGGGTTGTCAAATACCCCCCCTGTTCAATAAATATACTGATTATTGATCACATTCTACACAAATGTCTGGAGTTGAAGGACTTCTAAATGGAGTCCATTCTTGTGGATCCATCATTTCCAATTCACATTCTTCAGCTAACCACTCGTTAATATCCTGGCTGCCATCAGTTTGGATAACATCAATTTGGTTATTTCCTGCTTGTGGTTGTGCATAAAGATTTTGTTCAGCAATATAACTTTGTCCATCATATTGAGAAATAACTATCCTGTTGTCATGACCTCTTTGAGCAGTACTTACCCAGTTATCTTCCCCATATTGAAAGGTAAATGACTTATTACGATTTCCTTTTTGAGATGTAAGAGCTATGTTATCATCTCCATCCTGAAATTGTCTGGCTTTAAGATTTCTACCGCTTTGTACTATACCGGCATTGTTATCATCTCCAACCTGAAGTTGTTGAGCCTTATTACCCCCTGCAGGAGAAGGTCCAAAAAGATTTTGTACAATAAAAGAGTTGTTATCATCCCCTTGTTGATCTTGATCTGCATAATTTCCAGCTGGTGGATTGCCTACTACTTCACCATATTGACCTATATTAGCCTGGTTATCATCGCCGCTCTGTCTTTGGAAAGCCTGAGCACCTTCAGAGAAAACAGAAGTGCTACCTGGAGTCCCGTCAACTGCATAAGTATCATTTCGTAAATTATCCATTTCAGTACTAAAACCTACTATACTGTATGAGGTGTTAATACCTTGGGCAATACGAGCACGGTTCGCATCTCCTGATGTTGCTCCGGTTGTTTGATATTGGTCGGCATAGTTATCTAATCCATCTTGAGCGGTATGAGCATAATTCCTGGCGCCTGCACCTTCCTGTAGAACATGAGATTCACTGCCATCTCCTTGTTGGTCAACAAAAGCCCAATGGCCACGGGAACCATCTGGAGCGGCTATTTGGACGATTTTCGATTTCAAATTATCACCATCCTGGTCGGTATAAGCATCATTATTATCATAAGTTTGACGTGTCATAGCCTGGTTATCACTTCCATCCTGGTCTATGGCCGCAAAATTAAGTTCTGCGTTACCGTTGTTTCCCTGTCTAATAAATGCCTGGTTTCTTGCACTTAGTACACCAGCATCAGTTTGGCCCTGGTTTGTAACAGCATTATTACGGT